>NZ_JBBIAB010000019.1 GCF_039634785.1 Tistrella mobilis
CCTCTGCGAAGTCGGCAAAATCGACGCAGCTCTCGCAGCCGCAGATCGAAGCCGTCAACGCGATCACCAGGAGGTCCAGAAGCTCATGGCGTCTCGCGTTACCCGTGCGCGGGTCGGGCACTTGGCGCAGGATGGTGATCAGAGATGGCATCGGTTCCTCCTTGGAACCGAATAAAGAATCCATCTTTGACCATTCCGCTACCCGGGATTTTCAAATGCGATTCCCCTGCCGGGGCGATGCCGCACTGCGGTGCCGCTCACCGCCGCGCATAGGCATCGAAGGCATAGGGGCCGGAGGTGCTGTTGTCGATCATCTCGGGCACATGGGGCGGGATTTCGGGATGGCCGGGGTCGAACAGGCCGCAGGCCCTGAGCGCGCCGGTCAGCGACAGCCGCGCCGGAATCCGCTCCAGATAGACCCGGACGGAACAGGGCATATGCGCCTGATCGGCCGAGACCCCCAGCTTCACCCCATGCAACCGGGTCCAGCGGAGCGCGTAATCCGGGTAAAGCACCGTCTGGGTCAGCTCGATCCCGGCGCCGTATTCATAATCGGACATGAACACCCGGTCCCCCGCGACCAGCGCCGCCCCCTGATAGCGGTAATGCCGCCTTCCGGGCCGGTCGTGCGGCCCCATGCGTTCCAGACGCCGGTAGAAGGTCCGTCCGTCCTCGACCGAGAACACGATCAACCCGCGGATGACCTTCCCCTTCTGCGACATGGAATAGTAATATTCAAAGAACATGCCGGTCAGATTGCGCACCCGGGCATCGCCCAGCGCCATCACCCGGTCGAAATGCTGGCGCAGCCGACGGTTGGTGGTGCCCTCGTCCAGACCGCGCACCCGGACGATCTCGGCGAAATCGCGCGGCGGCAGCATCATCTCGTAGGGCTCGACGCCGAAATAGTCACAGATCTTGCGCAGCAAGGCCGGCCGCGGCGTGGAACTGCCGGCCAGATAGCGGTTGAGCTGGCTGCGGTTGATGCCGAGATCCCGTCCGACCTGAGAGATCGACGGCCGGTACGAGCAGAGCAGGCGAAGATTCTCGGCAATCTCGGTCATTTGCGCTCTTCGGTGCCGTAACAGCATAAATCTGCACCAGATTGAGCACCGAGTGCCGCATTGTCAAGCCGTGCCCCCGCCGACACCATTCCATGGCAGCTTCTGCGTCTTCGGACCATGCCTTCGGACCAGGCCTTTGGGCCATCTTCGCGGGAAAGACCCCCACGCCATGACACCGCGCCCCCATGCCTCCCGGGCCTATACGCTCGGCATCATCACCGGTTCGGGTCCCGAAGCCGGGCTCGACCTCTGGGCCAAGATCCTGCGCCATACCCAGGCCCTGATGGGGCCCGGCTTCCGCGGAGATCTGGACGCGCCGCGCCTGGTGGCGGTGTCGGAACCGGCCCTCGGCCTGTCGATGGATCTGAAGGCGAACGAGGCGGCGGTCTGGGCGGCGATGGAGCGGACGGTGCGCGAAATCGCCCCAAGGGTCGATGCCTTCGCCATCGCCTGCAACACGCTGAACTGGTATGCCCCCCGCATCGACGCGCTGCTGGCCGGCATGCCGGGCGCCGGGCAGCTGGTCTCGTTCCAGGGCGTGCTGCACGACGAAATCCGGCAGAGCGGTGCCGGCCGGGTCGGGCTGCTGGGTGCGGCCCCGGTCGTGGCGCTGGACGACCACTCCGCCTATGCTGGCCTGGCGGCCCATGTCGCGATCGAGACCCCGGCCGATCCCGACCGGCTGCAGACGCTCATCCACGACGTGAAGCGGCTGGGCGGCGCCCATCCGTCGCTTAGCCCGCGGCTTGAGGAGATCATCATGCAGATGGAGGCCGATACCATCCTGCTCGCCTGCACCGAACTGCCGCTGATCGCGCAGCCCGTCGCCGGGCGGCGGCTGATCGACGTGACCGATGCCGTCGCCGCCCGTCTGGCGGCGCTGGCGCTGGGTCATGCCGGCATGAAGGCGGCCTGATGCGCCTGCTGCTCATCCACACCGGCGGCACCATCGGCATGGGCGACACGCCCCACGGCCTCGGCCCCGTCGACGGGCTGGTCGAAGCCGCGGTCGAGGCGCGCCTGCCCGGAGGCATCCGGCTGACCACACGGGTCTTCGCGCCGCTGCTCGACAGCGCCGATGTCGGCCCGTCGCACTGGAACCGGATGCTCGACCTGATCGACGACCACCCGGGCACGCCGGTGATCGTCACCCACGGCACCGACACCATGGCCTTCACCGGTGCAGCGCTGTCGCAGGCGCTGGCAGGCCTTGGCCGCCATGTCGTGCTTTGCGGCGCCATGCAGCCGCTCGGCCGCGGCGGCGATGCGGAAGACAATCTCGATCTGGCGATCGATGCCGCCCTCCGCCCCGGCGAGGCGGTGATGCTGGCCTTCGCCGGCCGTCTGATGCCGGCGGAAGGGCTGGTCAAACATGATTCGCAGGGCGCCGACAGCTTCCGCGCCATCCCCCAGCCCCCCGCCTGCCCGCCCCGCCGCCGGCGGTTCGGCGACCGGCGGCTGGCGGTCCTCTCCCTCTCGCCCGGCATGCCGGCCGCCATGCTGCGGGCCTCTCTGGCGGAGCTGGATGGTGCCGTGCTCAGGGTCTTCGGCTCGGGCACGGCGATGGCCGATCCCGAGGTTCTGGCAGCCCTGTCCGCGGCCGTGCAGGCCGGCAAGCGCATCCGCGCGGTCAGCCAGTGCGAACAGGGCGGGCTGATCCCCGGCAGCTATGCCGCCGGCGCCGGCCTCTGGTCCTGCGGGGTGGAAAACGGCGGCACCGAGACCCCGGAAGCCGCCCTGATCCGCCTCTGGCTGGGCTGACCCCGGATACGAAATCGGGGGAGCCTCCCCCCGAAGCTCCCCCGATCCGTCGCCGCACCGGCTCCGCGTCAGCGAAGCCAGGCGGCGATCTCCTCATGACTGCCGAACCCCAGCCGCTGAGCGGTCTCGGCAACCCCTGCCCCGTCTGCCAGCGCCGTCTTCGCCACCCGGGCGGCCCGTGTATAGCCGATATGGGGGACGAGCATCGTGGCCAGCACCAGCGAGTTCTCCAATGCCCCCTCGCATTGGGCGACATTCGCCTCGATGCCGGCGACGCAGCGCGTGGCCAGCGTGTCCATGGCCCTGATCAGCATGCGCATGGACTGAAGCAGGTTGAGGATGATGACCGGCTCGAAGGCGTTGAGCTGCAACTGCCCCGCCTCTGCGGCCATGGTGACGGTCAGGTCGTTGCCGATCACCTGAAAGGCGACCTGATTGACGACTTCGGGGATCACCGGGTTGACCTTGCCCGGCATGATCGAACTGCCCGCCTGCATCGCCGGCAGCCGGATCTCGTTGAAGCCGGATCGCGGCCCCGAGGACAGCAGGCGCAGGTCGTTGCAGATCTTGGACAGCTTGACCGCGATCCGCTTGAGCACGCCCGAGAAGGTGACATAGGCGCCGGTGTCGGACGACGCCTCGACCAGATCGCCGGCGAGCGTCACCTTCAGCCCCGAGACCAGGGCCAGTTCGGCGACCGCGCGTTCGGCATAGCCCTCGGGCGTGTTGACCCGGGTGCCGATGGCGGTGCCGCCCAGATTGACCTCCAGCAGCAGTTCCGACAGCCGGGCGATGATCGCGATGTCCTCGCGGATCGTGGCGGCGAAGCCGGCGAATTCCTGGCCCAGCGTCATCGGCACGGCATCCTGAAGCTGGGTGCGGCCGATCTTGCGGATATGGGCAAAGGCCGCCGCGCGATCGTCGAAGGCGGCACAGAGCCGCAGCTGGGCGTCGCGGAAGGCGGCGCACTGGTCGACGATCGCCAGCCTCAGCGCCGTCGGATAGACGTCGTTGGTCGACTGCGAGCGGTTGACGTCGTCATTCGGATGCAGATGGTCGTAATCGCCGGGCCGATGTCCCATGCGGATCAGGCCCAGATTGGCGATCACCTCGTTGACGTTCATATTGGTCGAGGTGCCGGCACCGCCCTGGATCATGTCGACCCGGAAATGCTCCAGATGGCGGCCCTCGATGATTTCGGCCGCGACCGCCACGATCACGTCGTGCTTTTCGGGCGCAAGCACGCCCAGCGCCAGATTGGCGCGGGCCGCCGCCATCTTCACCCAGGCCAGCGCCCGGACGAATTCGGGAAACAGCGACAGCGGGATGCCGGTGATCGGGAAATTGGCGATCGCCCGGGCGGTGTGGATGCCCCAGAGGCAATCCTCGGGCAGAGGCATGCGGCCAAGGCCGTCCTCTTCGATGCGCATGGTGTGGTGCATCGGTCTGATCCAGGCTGTGATGTGCGGGGGTGGGACCGGAGCCGTCCGGAAAGAACGGCCCCGGCAGTCGGGTCCGGGTTACTTCCAGACCGTCGGATCCCAGGCCTTGCGATCGATGTCGAGATCGGGGAAGCGCGCGGGATCGAGCACCGGGCGGGCGACGCCGGCCTTCAGCTGGGTGCGGTAGTCGTCGATCACCCGCATCGCCACGGGGAAGAGCATGATGATCGCGATCAGATTGACCAGGGCGAGCAGGCCCATCATCGGGTCCGAGAAGAAGAACACCGAGGTGGCCTGCGGGGCGGCGGCGCCCAGGAAGACCATCGCCAGGATGGCGAGGCGCAGCGCCAGAACGGCCGGCTTCGACCGGGTCATCACCGCCAGGCCGTTTTCGCCCAGATAGTAGTTGTAGATGATCGACGAGAAGGCGAAGAGCAGGATGGCGAGCGTCAGCAGATAGCGCGCGGCATCGCCCAGATGGCTGGCCAGCGACTGCTGGGTCAGCGCCACGCCGTCGATGCCCTGGGCACCCGGAACATAGACGTCGCCCAAAAGGATGATCAGCGCCGTGCAGGTGCAGATCAGCATGGTGTCGATGAAGACCGACAGCGACTGGGTGATGCCCTGGCTGACCGGATGGCGGACCAGCGCGGTGGCCGCCACGTTCGGCGCCGAGCCCAGGCCGGCTTCGTTGGAGAACAGGCCCCGGCGCAGGCCCTGGGCGATGGCCGCCCCCATGCCGCCGGCAACCGCCTGATCGAAGCCGAAGGCCGAGCGGACGATGCGCACCAGCATGTCGGGCACATCGGCGATGTTGAGGCCGATGACCAGAATGGCGACCGCGATATAGCCGAGCGCCATGACCGGCACCACCACATCCGCCGCCCGGGCGATGCGCTTGATGCCGCCGAAGATGACCAGCGCGGTGACGGCGACGATCACGATGCCCGACCACAGGCGGTCGATGCCGAAGCTGTCATGCAGGGCGCCGGCCATGGTGTTGCCCTGGAAGGCATTGAAGCCGAAGCCGAACGAGGCCATCAGGCAGATGCCGTAGACGATGGCCAGCCAGTTGTAGCGCCCGCCGAGACCGCGGCGGATGTAATAGGCCGGCCCGCCCCGGAACCCGCCCTCGCCGTCGCGGGTTTTGTAGAGCTGGGCGAGCGTGCATTCGATCAGGCTGGTCGCCATGCCGCAGAGCGCGATCGCCCACATCCAGAACACCGCACCCGGGCCGCCGAGCGTGATGGCGACCGCGACACCGGCGATGTTGCCGCCGCCGACACGCCCGCCCACCGAGACCAGCAGCGCCTCCCGCGCCGAGATCGCGTTCGGATCGGCATTGTTGGCGCCGCGCCCCAGCACGCGGAACATCCGCCGGAAAAACACGAACTGCACGAAGCCCGACATGATCGTCAGGAACACGCCGAACACGACCAGGATCGGGATCAGCGCCCATCCCCAGGTCAGATTGTCGATCGCTCCGAAGAACGCCGTCAGAAACTCCATCGTCTCCCTCCTGCCCCACGGCCGTAATCCGGCCCGTTATGGATGAGCGTCATGGTAGAGAGACCCCGCACGCCGCAGGATTCCGCTGTTGGCTGCAACCTGATGCAGTTTGGTGCTGTTCACGCGCCAGGGTGAACCAGGCATGCCAGGGCGCCCCGCGGGCGGCCCCTGCCGGGCCCAGATGCGGCGATCCCTGGCCCGCAACGGGAAGGCGCTGCGGAAATAGGCGGTTGACGGAGAGATGACACCCCGCCATCTTTGCGCCGCACGGCACTCGTTAAAGGTGGTTGACGCGGTCGCTGAGGCGTGCAATTGCCCGCGCGCACCGCAGGCCCGCTTTGCCCGTGGCGCTCCCTGTCGGCCCTGCGCCGGCCGCTGCCCCTCTTCGAACGCTTGCGTGAAGGCCCATGACCGCTCAGACGACCGATGCCACCGCGACCACCGCGCCCACGCCGCGTGACATGGCGAATGCCGTGCGCGCCCTTGCCATGGACGCCGTCGAGCGCGCGAATTCCGGCCATCCGGGCATGCCGATGGGCATGGCCGACGCGGCCACCGTGCTGTTCACCCGTTTCCTGAAGTTCGATCCCAAGGCCCCGAAATGGGCCGATCGCGACCGCTTCGTGCTCTCGGCCGGCCACGGCTCGATGCTGCTTTATGCCCTGCTGCATCTGACCGGCTACGAGGACATGACGCTGGACGAGGTGAAGAACTTCCGCCAGCTGGGCGCACGCACCGCCGGCCATCCCGAATACGGCCATGCCTCGGGCATCGAGACCACCACCGGTCCGCTGGGTCAGGGCATCGCCAACGCGGTCGGCATGGCGCTTGCCGAGCGTCTGCTCGCCGCCCGCTTCGGCGGGTCGGTGGTCGACCACTACACCTATGTCATCGCCGGTGACGGCTGCCTGATGGAGGGCATCAGCCAGGAGGCGATCTCGCTCGCCGGCCATCTGAAGCTCTCGAAGCTGATCGTGCTCTGGGACGACAACGGCATCTCGATCGACGGCCCGGTGTCGCTGTCCAGTTCGGAAGACCAGCGGGCGCGCTTCGAGGCCGCCGGCTGGGCGACCGATGCGGTCGACGGCCATGATGCCGAGGCGGTTGCCGCAGCACTCGACCGGGCGCGCAGCTCCGACAAGCCGGTGATGATCGCCTGCCGTACCGTCATCGGCTATGGCGCGCCGAAGAAGGCCGGCACCTCGGGCGTGCATGGCGCGGCGCTGGGCGCCGAAGAGATCGCCGGCACCCGCGAGGCGCTGGCCTGGCCGCATGCCCCCTTCGAGATCCCGGCCGATATCCGTACCGCCTGGGCCCATGCCGGCGCCCGCGGTGCCGCCGAACGCGCGGCCTGGGAACAGCGCCTGGGCGCGCTGGACGCCGGGACGCAGGCGGAATTCACCCGCGCCATGGCGGGCGAGCTGCCGGCGGGCTGGAAGCAGGCGCTCGACGACTACATCGCCGGCCTGATCGCCTCGCCCAAGACCGTCGCCACCCGCAAGGCATCGGAAATGGCGCTGGAAGTGCTGGTGCCGGCCATCCCCGAACTGATCGGCGGTTCGGCCGACCTCACCGGATCGAACAACACCCGCACCAAGGGCATGAAGCCGGTGGCGCCGGGTGAATTCGACGGCCGCTATGTCTTCTGGGGCATCCGCGAGCACGGCATGGCCGCGGCCATGAACGGCATGGCGCTGCATGGCGGCGTCATCCCCTATGGCGGAACCTTCCTGGTCTTCACCGATTATT
The DNA here is from genome assembly GCF_039634785.1 of Tistrella mobilis. Classification (NCBI taxonomy): domain Bacteria; kingdom Pseudomonadati; phylum Pseudomonadota; class Alphaproteobacteria; order Geminicoccales; family Geminicoccaceae; genus Tistrella; species Tistrella mobilis. The sequence goes on from NZ_JBBIAB010000019.1 coordinate 7,526, forward strand.
GCCGGCCGTCGATCCGTCTGTCGGCGCTGATGGAGCAGCGGGTCATCTATGTCATGACCCACGACTCGATCGGCCTGGGCGAGGACGGCCCGACCCATCAGCCGGTCGAGCATCTGATGAGCCTGCGCATGATGCCGAATGTGGCGGTCATGCGTCCGGCCGACGTGGTCGAGACGGCGGAATGCTGGGCGGCGGCGCTGGAGCGGACCAACGGCCCCTCGGTGCTGGCGCTCAGCCGCCAGAACCTGAAGCAGCTGCGCCTCGAGGCGTCGGCCGGGAACCTTTCGGCCAAGGGCGCCTATATCCTGCGCGAGGCCTCGGCCGCCCCTGAGGCCGTGCTGCTCGCCACCGGTTCGGAAGTCGAGATCGCAGTCGCCGCGGCCGAGGCGCTGGAAGCCAAAGGCGTGCCGACCCGCGTGGTTTCGATGCCCTGCTGGGAGCTGTTCGCAGCCCAGCCGGCCGATTATCAGGCCCAGGTGCTGGGCGGCGATGTCGTCCGCATCGCGATCGAGGCCGGCATCGGCTTCGGCTGGGAACGCTGGACCGGCCCCAAGGGCGCCGTGATCGGCATGACCGGCTTCGGCGCCAGCGCGCCGGCGCCCGAACTCTACCGTCACTTCGGCATCACCGCCGAGGCCGTGGTCGACGCCGCACTCGCGCGCGTCTGACCGGGGATCCGGTCCCGGCCTCCCCCGTTCGGGGGCTGGCCGATCCGGGATGCCGCAGCGACCGTAACAACCCCCCAGGGGCGCCGCCAAGGCGGTCGGCGCCCCCACGTCGAAGACAGTTCGGAGGAAGGCATGACCATTCGGGTGGCGATCAACGGCTTCGGCCGCATCGGCCGTGGCGTTCTGCGTGCGATCGTCGAGTCGGGCCGGACCGACATCCAGGTCGTCGGGATCAACGATCTCGCGCCTGCCGAGACCAACGCCCATCTGTTCAAGTACGATTCGGTCCATGGCCGTTTCAACGGCGAGGTCAAGGTCGAGGGCGACACCATCGACGTCGGCACCGGCCCGATCAAGGTGACCTCGGAACGCGACCCGGCCAAGCTGCCCTGGGGCGAGCTGAAGGTCGACGTGGCGCTGGAGTGCACCGGCATCTTCACCAAGCGTGATGCCGCCGCCAAGCACCTGGAAGCCGGCGCCCGCAAGGTGCTGGTCTCGGCCCCGGCCGACAATGCCGATTACACCGTGGTGTTCGGCGTGAACGAGGCCGGCCTGACGCCTGAGCACACCGTGGTGTCGAACGCGTCCTGCACCACCAACTGCCTGGCCCCGGTCGCCAAGGTGCTGAACGACACCATCGGCATCGAGCATGGCTACATGACCACGGTCCACGCCTATACCGGCGACCAGCCGGTTCTGGACGTGGCCCACAAGGATCTGCGCCGCGCCCGTGCCGCCGCGCAGTCGATCATCCCGACCTCGACCGGTGCCGCCCGGGCGGTCGGCCTGGTGCTGCCCGAACTGAAGGGCAAGCTGGACGGCGTCGCCGTGCGCGTGCCGACCCCGAACGTGTCGATGATCGACCTGACCGTCGTCGCCAAGCGCGGCACCACGGTCGACGAGGTCAATGCCGCGATGCGCGCCGCCGCCGAGGGCCCGATGAAGGGCGTTCTGGGCGTGGTCAGCGAGCCGCTGGTGTCGATCGACTTCAACCACGACCCGCATTCGTCGAGCTTCGACACCACCCAGACCGCGGTGATCGATGGCACGCTGGTGCGTGTTCTGTCGTGGTATGACAACGAGTGGGGCTTCTCGAACCGCATGGCCGACACGGCCGTGGCGCTCGGCAAGCTCTGATCTTGTCCGATGCGGGCCCCGCGCAGCGATGCGCGGGGCCCGTTTCTTTAGATCGTCGTCAGATCGCCTCTCAGACGGCCCTTCCCTCGCGAGAACGGAACGCTCCCCCATGCCCGCCAGCTTCAAGACCCTCGACCAGATCGACGTCGCCGGCAAGGTCGTCCTTGTCCGCCTGGACCTGAACGTGCCGATGAAGGACGGTGTCGTCACCGACGCGACCCGCATCGAGCGCCAGGCCCCGACGGTGCGCGCGCTGGCCGAACGCGGCGCCCGGGTGGTCGTGCTCTCGCATTTCGACCGGCCCAAGGGCAAGGTCGTGCCGTCGATGTCGCTGAAGCCGGTGGCGGCCCCGCTCGCCGCCGCGATCGGCCGTCCGGTCGCCTTCGCCGAGGATTGCATCGGCGACGCCGCCGCCGCCGTGGTCAGCAAGCTTGGCGACGGCGAGGTGGCGCTGCTTGAAAACCTGCGCTTCCATGCCGGGGAAGAGAAGAACGAGGCCGGTTTCGCCGATGCGCTGGCGAGCCTGGGCCAGGTCTTCATCTCCGACGCCTTCTCCTGCGCCCATCGCGCCCATGCCTCGACCGTGGGTCTGGCCGAGCGTCTGCCCACCGCCGCCGGCCTGTCGATGCAGGCGGAGCTTGAGGCCCTGGGGGCGGCGCTTGCCGAGCCGCAGCGCCCGGTGGCCGCGATCGTCGGCGGCGCCAAGGTCTCGACCAAGATCGATCTGCTCAACAATCTGGTCGCGCGGGTCGATGCGGTGATCATCGGCGGCGGCATGGCCAACACCTTCCTGCATGCCCAGGGCATCGCGGTCGGCAAGTCGCTCTGCGAGGCCGATCTGGCCGAGACCGCGCGCGGCATTCTGGCCAAGGCCGAGGCTGCCGGCTGCAAGGTCGTGCTGCCGGTGGATGCCGTGGTGGCGCGTGAGTTCAAGGCCGGGGCCGACAACCGCACCGTCGACGTGGCCGAGGTGGCGGCCGACGAGATGATCCTGGATGTGGGGCCCAGGACCGTCGCCGAGGTCGAAGCCTGCCTCGCCGGCTCGAAGACCCTGCTCTGGAACGGCCCCTTCGGCGCCTTCGAGATCCAGCCCTTCGATGCCGCGACGGTGGCGGTTGCGAAGGCGGTCGAAAAGCTGACCGGCGCCGGCACGCTCGCCTCGATCGCAGGCGGCGGCGACACGGTCGCGGCGCTCGCCCATGCCGGGGTGGTCGACGCGCTCACCTATGTCTCCACTGCCGGCGGCGCCTTCCTCGAATATTGCGAGGGCAAGGAACTGCCCGGCGTGGCAGCGCTTTCCCGTTGACCGATGACGGCCGGTGCAGGCGGGGATGATCGCGTGGCGGCGGTGGCGGCGCTCGCCGACATCACCGCCCTCGCCGATGCGATCAGGGACGGGCGACGGGCGGCGCCCGCCGCGGTGACCACCCCGCCCGGCCTGATGGCCGCAGGCGGGATCGGCTGGATCCGGGAACTGGCCGCGGCGCTGACCGCGCGCCCTGAAACCGCCGGTTGCCGGCTGGTGGTCGACTGCGGCAGCGATGCCGCACGCGCCCATATGCTGGCGGCCTCGGGGCTGGCCGATCCGGTGATCGAGACCTCACCGGCGGTGTTCATGACGCTCTGCGCCGCCGCCGCCCCCGAAACCAGGGTACGAACGCCCCAAGACCCCCTCTGAGGCGCCCTGTCGGGGCCGCTGACACGAAGTTGTCGCGCCCCCCACCGTGGTCGGGTGATTGCAAATCACGCACGTCTCGGTTACAAGGCGCATCGGACGGGCATCCCCCGCGGCCGGCACTGCTTTTCAGCGCCGGACCAGGAGTTTACAGCAAAGGTGGCCGCCTCTGGCGCCGCCGGCGCATCAGCCAGGGAACGACGACCGGATGAAGATCACTCAGCGCGTGAAGCGGATCCTCGCCAATTACGAAGGCGAGAACCCGGGTGTGAAGGCGAACCTCGCCCGCATCCTGATGGAAGGCCGTCTGGGCGGCACCGGCCGTCTGGTCATTCTGCCGGTCGACCAGGGCTTCGAGCACGGTCCCGCGCGCAGCTTCGCCCCGAACCCGCCGGCCTATGACCCGCACTACCACTATCAGCTGGCGATCGATGCCGGCCTGTCGGCCTATGCCGCGCCGCTCGGCATGCTGGAAGCCGGTGCCGACACCTTTGCCGGCGCGATCCCGACCATCCTGAAGGTCAACAGCTCCAACAGCCTGGCGACCGAGAAGGACCAGGCCGTGACCGCGACCGTCGACGACGCCCTGCGTCTCGGCTGCGCAGCCATCGGCTTCACCATCTATCCGGGCTCGGAATACCAGTTCGAGATGATCGAGGAGCTGCGCGAGCTGACCCTCGAGGCGAAGTCGAAGGGCGTCGCCGTGGTCGTCTGGTCGTATCCGCGCGGCGGCATGCTGTCGAAGAAGGGCGAGACCGCCCTCGACGTCTGCGCCTACGCCGCCCATCATGCGGCCCTGCTCGGCGCGAACATCATCAAGGTGAAGCCGCCGACCGCCGATCTGGAGCAGGACGAGGCCAAGAAGGTCTACGAGAAGTTCGACATCGCCCGCTCGACGCTGGCGGAGCGCATCTCGCACGTCATGCAGGCCTCGTTCGCCGGCCGCCGCATCGTGGTGTTCTCGGGCGGCAACGCCAAGGGCACCGACGAGCTGATGGACGAGATCCGGCAGCTGCGCGACGGTGGTGCCAACGGCTCGATCATCGGCCGCAACACCTTCCAGCGCCCGCGTGAGGAGGCCCTCGCCCTGCTTGACCAGATCATCAAGATCTATCAGGGCAAGGCGTGAGCGCGTCCCGCGATTGCCGCCTCTATCTGCTGACGCCGCCGGCCTTCGTGCCGGCGGCGTTCGCGGATACGCTTGCCCGCGCGCTCGACGGCGGTGACGTCGCCTGCCTGCAGATCCGTCTGAAGGATGCGGCTGACGACGACGTCCGGCGCGCGGTAGAGCGGCTGCTGCCGGTGGCCCAGCCGCGCGGTGTCGCCGTGCTGGTCAACGACCGCCCCGACATCGCCGCCGAAATGGGGGCCGACGGCGCCCATATCGGCCAGGACGACATGGATCAGGCCAAGGCCCGCAAGATCCTGGGGCCCAACGCCATCCTGGGTGTTTCCGCCTATGCCTCGCGGCACCGCGCCATGGTCGCGGCCGAAGAGGGGGCGGATTACGTCGCCTTCGGCGCCTTCTTCCCCTCCACCACCAAGACGCCGCCGGCGACCGCCGGGCTGGATCTGCTGGACTGGTGGCAGGAGCTGATGGAAGTGCCCTGCGTCGCCATCGGCGGCATCACGGTCGCCAATTGCGCAGCCCTGGTCCGTGCCGGTGCCGATTTCCTGGCGGTCACCGCCGGGGTGTGGAATTACGAAGCCGGCCCCGCCCAGGCGGTCGCCGACTTCAACCGCGAGATTGCGCGGGCCCTCGAAGACGAAGGCCCCGTCCCCGACCGGGGCTGACGGCCCGAGGGTTCCTCTCCGCGGCAGCGGCCGCGCGGACCCGCGGCGTTCCGTCAGCCTCCGAGACCCGGGGCGGCGGCGATTTCACGGGATGGCGGCGCCCCTTATCATCGCCCCTGTTCGACCAGCGCCATCCCGAAGACCCGTCCCGAGCCCCCCGCCCCGGCAGCCTGTCCGGCGGCTGAGCGGGGCCGGAAACGAAGGACCGCAGGCCATGAAGATCAACGGCAACGCCATCCGCCCGGGCATGATCATCGAGCATCAGAACCGGCTCTGGGTCGCCCGCCGCACCATGCACACCCAGCCCGGCAAGGGCGGTGCGTATCTGCAGGTGGAGCTGAAGGACATCCGCACCGGCACCAAGCTGAACGAGCGCTTCCGCGCCTCGGAAGCCGTGGAGCGCGTGCGGCTGGACGAAAAGGAATATCAGTACCTCTACGCCGACGGCGACATGCTGACCCTGATGGATCAGGAGACCTACGAGCAGATCAACGTGCCCCGGGATCTGGCCGGCGACGCCGCGGTCTTCCTGCAGGACGGCATGACCGTCACCGTCTCGTCCTACGAGGAAGAGCCGCTGTCGGTGGAACTGCCTGAGTCAGTCATCCTCGAGGTCACCGAGACCGAGCCGACCGTCAAGGGCCAGACCGCCGCCGCGTCCTACAAGCCGGCCCTGCTGGAGAACGGCGTGCGCATCATGGTGCCGCCGCATATCGAAACCGGCACCCGCGTGGTGGTGATGACCGCCGATCAGACCTATCTGGAGCGCGCGAAGGACTGACCTGCGGCATCCGCAGTTCCGTCCCGCGCCCCGTTCGGGCATGATGCGCCCCCGCAGGCGGTTCCACGCCGGCGGGGGCGCTTCGTCCTTGGACGACGGCGCCCGCGCGGCCCCCTGCCCCGTTCTTTCTGTTCGTCCGACGACCTCGTGCCCGGGAGTTGCCACCGATGGCCATCCGTTCCCCCATCCTCAATGTCATGATCGGTGCCGCCCAGAAGGCCGCCCGCGGCCTGATCCGCGATTTCGGCGAGGTCGAGAACCTCCAGGTGTCCCGCAAGGGCCCGGCCGATTTCGTGTCCAGCGCCGACCTGAAGTCCGAGAAGGTGCTGCGCGCCGAACTCGCCAAGGCCCGCCCCGATTTCGGCTTCCTGATGGAGGAAGGCGGCGAGGTGAAGGGCTCGGGCGACGGCCCGTCGCATCGCTGGATCATCGATCCGCTGGACGGAACCCACAACTTCCTGCACGGCATCCCGCATTTCGCCGTGACCGTGGCGCTGGAGCGCGAGGGCGAGATCATCGCCGGCGTGACCTATGATCCGCTGCGCGACGAGATGTTCTCGGCCGAAAAGGGCTATGGCGCCTTCGTCAACGACCGCCGCATCCGCGTCGCCGCCCGGCGGCAGCTGATCGACTGCGTGGTCGCCACCGGCATTCCGCGCGCCGACAAGCCCAACCACACCGAATACCTGAAGATGCTGGCTGGCATGATGAAGAACACCGGCGGCATCCGCCGCTTCGGCTCGGCGGCGCTGGACCTCGCCTATGTCGCGGCCGGCCGCTTCGATGCCTTCTTCGAGCTGGACCTGCAGCCCTGGGACATGGCGGCCGGCGTGATCCTGGTCCGCGAGGCCGGCGGTTTCGTCAGCGACCTGACCGGCGGCGACGGCATGCTGACCAGCGGCCATATCATCGCCGGCAACACCACCGTCCACGGCCAGACCCACAAAGTGCTGAGCACGATGCTGGCCAAGCGGCCGCGCCGCCCGGGCGAGGCGCCGGCCAAGGCGTAAGGCCGGCGATCCTGCGACGGCGGGGCGCAGTCATACCCGCCGGGCTTGCCGCTGCTTCGGCGGGTGGGCTATGGTTGGACGGGTCGGCGCACCCCGGTGCACCGGCCGGTCCTGCCGTGCGGCCGCATGACGGCCGCAGGCGATCAGCCATCAGGATGCCATGACGCCCGCGTCGACGCCGACATCCACCGCCCGGCAGCGCAACACCCCCCGGCCACATGGCCGGGGCGTTCGTGTCGCGCCCGCCCTCTGCCGCCGCCCCATCCGCCGCACCATGGCCCGCCGCACACTGGTCCGCCGCACACTGGTCGCCGTCATGACCGGTCTGGCCGCCCTGCTGCCGCTGGCGGCCGGAACGGCGACCACCGCGGCGGCCCAGCAGGCCGTATCGCAGGCCCCCCTTTCCATTCCCTTCGAGACCGGCAGCGCCGACATCCCGACCTCCGGGCGGCGCGCGGTCGAAGATTTCGCCCGCGGCCTGCCCGACCGGACGCGCGTGCTGGTCGATGCCTATGCGACCGCCGCCGCCGATGCGCCGCCCCATGCCGCGCGGCGGCTGGCGCTCGACCGGGCGCTGGCGGTGCGCGAGATCCTGTCGGGCGCCGGGATCGGCCCGACGCGTATCGAGTTGAAGGTACACGGCGCCGCCCCCGACGGCCCCGCCGACCGGGTCGATCTCGACATCCGGGGGGCGGGATGAGCGGCGTTGGCCTTCCGGGCCGGCCGCCGCCGTTCCCCCACCACATATTCCCCTGCCCGCAGGTCGGCATCGTCCGGCCGCATGCCAGACACCGATCGAAGAGCAAGGGTTGATCCGCATGGCCCGCCCGACGACCGACACCCTGACCCGCCCCCAGCGCTATCTGGTGCGGATGATCATCTTCCTCGTCCTGGCGCTGGCCGTGGCGGCCCTGCTTGGACAGACCCTGATCGACGCCTTCATGACCAACCCGGTCCTGAATGCGCTGATCATCGGCACCGCGGTGCTGGGCTGCGCCTATACGCTGCGCAATGTCTGGCGGCTGAACGGCGAGGTCGCCTGGCTGGAGGGCTTCCGCCAGAACCGGCCGGGCATGGCGGCGACGCCCACCCCCGATCTGCTGGCGCCGATCGCCGGCATGATGTCGCAGACCCGCGAGGACGCGAAGCTGTCGCCGCTCGCCAGCCGTTCGCTGCTCGACAGCCTGGGCTCGCGGCTGGATGAAAGCCGCGAAATCAGCCGCTACATCATCGGCCTGCTGATCTTCCTGGGCCTGCTCGGCACCTTCTGGGGGCTGATTCAGACCATCACCGCGGTCGCGGCCGTGATCGGCAATCTCTCGGTCGGCACCGGCGATGTCGGGCGGCTGTTCGACGACCTGAAGGCCGGGCTGGAAGCGCCGCTCGCCGGCATGGGCACGGCCTTCTCGTCCTCGCTCTTCGGCCTTGCCAGCTCTCTGGTGCTGGGCTTCCTGGACCTTCAGGCAGGCCAGGCCCAGGGCCGGTTCTTCAACGAAGTCGAGGAATGGTTCTCGCGCCTCACCAAGCTCGGCGGCGGCGCCGGTGCGATCGAGATCGAGGGGGCGCCCGGCGCCGGGGCCTATCTGGCGGCGCTGGTCGAACAGACCGCCGAGAACCTCTCGGATCTGAAGCGCACCCTGCAGCGCTCTGAAGAGGCCCGCCGGCAGGGCGACGAGAACCTGAAGGCCCTGACCGAACGGCTCGCCACCCTCACCGACCAGATGCGCGTCGAACAGACCGTGCTGGTCAAGATGGCCGAACAGCAGAAGGATCTGAAACCCCTGCTTTCCGCCCTGGTGGATGCCCAGAACCGCGATGACGGCTTCGACGAGGCCAGCCGCGCGCATCTGCGCAATGTCGACATCCTGCTCTCGCGGATGGTCGAAGATATTCCCCAGGGCCGGCAGCAGGCGGTGGAGGACATCCGGTCCGAGGTCCGCCTGCTTGCCCGCACCATCGCGGCCCTTGCCGCCGAGGACGACGCCCGGCGCTGAGCCGGACGCCCTCTTCGTCAGCCCCTGCCGGCATCCCACCCGATGCCCCGTCAGCGTTCCAAGGATCGACGCTCATGCGCCGTTATCGCCGCAAACAGGGCGGCAGCGACATCTGGCCCGGCTTCGTCGACGCTTTGTCGTCGCTGCTGCTGGTCATCATCTTCCTGCTCGTGGTTTTCATGCTGGCCCAGTTCTATCTGAGCCAGGCCCTGTCGGGCCGCGAGGAGAAGCTGGACCAGTTGACGCGGCAGCTCAACGAGATCACGGCGCTTCTGAACCTGGAAAAGGCCGGTGCGGATGAATTGCGCACCACGCTCGACCGGGTCTCCAGCGACCTCGAACGTTCCACCGCCGAGCGCGACAGCCTGGCGGCGCGGGTGTCCGAGGCCGACCAGCGGATCACCGCCCTTGAACAGGCGCTGAACGAGGCAGCCCAGACCCAGCAGGCCACCGAGGCCGAGCGGGCGCGGATCGCAACCGCGCTGGAAAGCGCCGAGAGCGACAAACGCAGCCTGAACGACCGGGTGGCGGAGCTGGAAGAACGGCTGCGCATCCTGGACGAGCGGCTGGTGGCGAGCGAGCAGACGGCGGATCAGCGCGCGCTGGCGCTGCAGAGCGCCGGCGACCAGCTGGCCGATGCGAAATCGGCGATCGAGGCCCAGGCCTCCAGCGTCGATGCGGCACTGGATCGCGCCGACCGCCAGAAGCAGCGCGCCGATGCCGCCGAGGCCCGGGTCGCCGACATGGCGGCACAGCTGGAGCGGCTGAACCAGGAACTGGCCCGGCTTTCCGGCCTGCTTGATGAAAGCCGCAAGCGCAGCGAGGAACAGCAGGCGACCATCGCCGATCTGGGCCGGCAGCTGAACCAGGCCCTGGCCGCCAAGGTCGAGGAACTGGCCCGCTACCGGTCGGAATTCTTCGGCCGCCTGCGCGAGGTGCTGGGCGGACGCGACGACATCCAGATCGTCGGCGACCGCTTCGTCTTCCAGTCGGAAGTTCTGTTCGACAGCGGCTCTGCCGACGTCACCGGCCCGGGCCGCGCCCAGCTCGCCCGGCTGGCGGACGCGCTCAACCAGATCGCCGGCGAGATTCCGGAAGACATCAACTGGGTGCTGCAGGTCGACGGCCACACCGACATCCGGCCGATATCCACCCCCGCCTTCGCCTCCAACTGGGAACTGTCGGCGGCGCGGGCGATTTCGGTGGTCAAGTTCCTGATCTCGCAGGGTGTGCCGCCCTGGCGGCTGTCGGCGGCCGGCTATGGCGAGTTCCACCCGATCGATACCGCCGAGACCCAGGAGGCCTATCGCCGCAACCGCCGGATCGAGCTGAAGCTGACCAACAAGTGAGGCGATTCCGCCCGGCGGGACGTTATTCGGCTGGACGGGTTGCCCTGTCCATGGTATGTCGCAGCCTCGAATTTTCCGCGAGGAGGCATCGCCATGAAGCAGGGCATCCATCCGGATTACCACGAGATCACCGTGGTGATGACCGACGGCACCACCTTCCAGACCCGTTCGACCTATGGCAAGCCCGGCGATACGCTGCAGCTTGACGTCGACATCAAGACCCATCCGGTGTGGACCGGCGGCAGCGTCCGCCTGTCCGAGAAGGCCGGCCAGGTCGCGAAGTTCAAGAAGCGTTTCGCGAACTTCGGCATCTGAACGACCGCCGGGCGGCCAGCGCCGCCCTCCGGAGCGTCCTCGCTGAAACCCGGCATTCGTCCCCGTCCAGGGGCTCGGATGCCGGGTTTCCGCGTTGAGGGGGCAGGTTCAGGTGCGACCCGGCATGAGGTGGCTGCCCCCCTCTTGAACGGGCTTCGGGCCTTCTTACATCATGGTCGTGCCGGGGCCGAAGCGTCGGACCGGCACCGACCGACCACCACCTGTGCGGCCCCGAAGCGGGCGCATGAACGGATGCAGCGGCGTCGGTCGATCCACACATTGCTCGTCTATCGGAGGATGTGACCCATGGCTGGTCTCCTGCAGTTTGCTCCCGCGTTCCGTGCCACCCGCGGCTTCGATCCCTTCCGCGCGCCGCTGTTCGATCTGGTCGACCGTCTGGCCGACGGCCGCACCGACGGCGTGAACATCGCCCGCACCGGTGAAGACACCTTCCGCATCGAACTCGCCGTCCCGGGCTTTGCCGAGAACGAGATCGAAATCACCGTCGACAACCGCGTGCTCACTGTGAAGGGCACCAAGCTGGCCGAGGCGGCTGAAGAGGGCGTCACCTATCTGAGCCGCGGCTTTGCGCCCGCCTCGTTCGAGCGCCGCTTCACCCTGGCCGAGCATGTCGAGGTGGCCGCGGCCGATCTCGCCGCCGGCGTGCTCACCGTGTCGCTGATCCGCAAGCTCCCCGAGGAGCGTCAGCCGAAGCGCATCGCCATCGGTGCCGCCGGTAACGCGTGAGCCTCGATAGGGCCTGAACAACGGCAAGGCCCAGGCGTCGGGGCATAACGCCCCGCCCCTCTGACACCGACACATCAAAAGGCGGGAGCCGCGCCCAACGGCCCCCGCCCTCGCCTGCCAGAAAGCCCCCGCCACCGGCGGGGGTTTTTTGCGTTCAGGCTTCGGCGTCTGTCGATCGGGCGGCAGCTCAAGATCCACGGATCTCGTGAAGGATGTCACCAAGCGATTGATCGGACGTTCCGCTCTCCTCGCCCTCGATCAGGGCCGCCACAAGGGCATCCCGGCTGCGCTCGGTGTCGCGATCGCGTGCGATCAGATCAGCGATGTAGCTGTCGACATCACCAAACCGCCCGCGGCCAAGCTGCTCGCGGACCCAGTCTTCTGCCGCATCGGGCAGGCGCACCTTCAGGACAGCCATGTGTCGGATCCCCGGACGTGAAGCAGGAGCGATACACCCCCTGATAATGGCCCCGTCGCCGGGCAGCGGCAAGGCTGGGGCGTCCCCACGCCCGACGGCATATTTCAGACCGCCACGCTCGTTTTACGTGAGCATCGTGATCACCCACAGACTTTGTGGCACCCCATGGGTTTTCAAACCGGCCCCAATGTGATACACACAGATCACGCATAGATTTCCGGGCATGACATGAAGTCAGTCCGGACATAACCGGCGGCCCATCCGTCCAAACGGCATACGCGTCGTCTGGATACTCGTGGTCGGCGCCCATAGGCCCGTTACGAACGGCTATGCGCATCTCTGATGCGATTGTCACCCGATGGTCAGGCGGTTCCGCTCGACTGTCCGGGGCCTTTTTTGTCTGGTGTCTTCCGTGATGCCCGGCATCGGCGCCGCCCCCACCTCAAGCCCGGTGGGCCCGCCCGATCAGATCGACGGAGCATGAGCGACAACAGCGAAAAGATCGTCGTCCAGGGGCTGACCAAGGTTTTCGGGCCCCACCCCTCTCAGGCGCTGAAACGCATCGCCAAGGGAGAAAGTTCCGCCGCCATTCACGAAGCCACGGGGAATACCGTGGCGGTCCGCGAGGTGGACTTCACGGTCCGCGCGGGCGAGATCTTCGTGATCATGGGGCTGTCCGGTTCGGGCAAGAGCACATTGGTGCGGATGCTGAACCGGCTGATCGACCCGACCGACGGCAAGGTCCTGATCGACGGGGTCGACGTGACCGCCATGGATACCAAGACGCTGCGCGACCTGCGCCGCCGGGATATCGCCATGGTGTTCCAGAGTTTCGCACTGATGCCGCATCTGACCGCGCTCGACAACGCCGCCTTCGGGCTGGATGTCGCCGGGATGAAGGTGTCGGAGCGCCGCGACCGCGCCCGTGCCGCGCTCGAGAAAGTGGGCCTCGGCCATCTAGCCGACCGCTATCCGAACGAGCTGTCCGGCGGCCAGCAGCAGCGTGTCGGCCTTGCCCGGGCCCTGGCCCAGAACCCGACCGTCCTGCTGATGGACGAGGCGTTCTCGGCCCTGGACCCGCTGATCCGCAGCGAGATGCAGGACGAGCTGATCCGCCTCCAGGAAGAGGAAAGCCGGACCATCGTCTTCATCAGCCATGATCTGGACGAGGCGATGCGCATCGGCGACCGGATCGCGATCATGGAAGGCGGCCGGATGATCCAGGTCGGCACGCCCGACGAGATCCTGCGCGACCCGGCCGACGACTATGTCCGCGCCTTCTTCCGCGGCGTCGACGTGGCCCAGGTCTACACCGCCGCCGATGTGGCCCGCCGCGAAGGCCTGACGGTCGTCAATCTTCAGGAAAGCCATCTGCGCGCGGCGCTTGAACGCATCCGCCGTGCCGAGCGCGACTTCGCCGTGGTTCACGACCGTCGCCGCCATTTCCGCGGCGTCATCTCGGTCGAGAGCCTGGAAGCCGCGATCGCCGAGCGCGACCGCAAGCATGGCGACAAGCCTGTCGACCACGAGGCCGTGCTTCGGGCCGCCTATCTGCCCGATCCGGTGACGGTGCCCGCCGATGCCGCATTGTCGGACATCCTGGGCCCCGTGGCCGCCGCCCCCTATCCGGTACCGGTGATCGACGCCGAAGGCGTCTATCGCGGTGTCGTCAGCCGCCGGGCGCTGCTGAATGCGCTCGATCGCGGCAGCGACGACCAGACGGCGGCCGATGCCGCTTCGGCAACCGGCAGCGGGGAGGCCGCGTGATGAACGATCTTGGATTTACCCTTCCGATCGGCGATGGCGTCGAGGCGGTGGTCGACTTCCTGCTCGACAATTTTTCCCCCGCCTTCGACGCGATCGCCGACGTGGTCGAGACCGTGGTTTCGGCCTTCGCCAGCGTGCTCGCCTTCATTCCCTGGTGGCTGATGGTGATCGCGCTGACCGGCATCGCCCTGTGGCGGGTCAGCCGCGGCTTCGCGGTCTTCGTCCTGGTCGCCCTGCTGGCCCTGGTCGGCATGGATCTGTGGGACGCCACCATGCGCAGCCTGTCGCTGGTGATCGCCTCCACCCTGCTCAGCCTGGCGATCGGCCTGCCGCTCGGCATCGCCGCCGCCCGCTCCGACAAGGTGGAAACCGCGATCCGGCCGGTGCTCGACCTGATGCAGACCATGCCGCCCTTCGTCTATCTGATCCCGGCGGTGATGTTCTTCGGCCTGGGCCAGGTGCCGGGCGCCATCGCCACGGTGATCTTCTCGATGCCGCCGGCGGTGCGCCTCACCAATCTCGGCATCCGTCAGGTGCCGGCCGAAATGGTCGAGGCCGGACGTGCCTTCGGCTGCAGCGGCGGCCAGCTGCTGGTCAAGGTCCAGCTGCCCAGCGCCCTGCCCTCGATCATGGCCGGCGTGAACCAGACCATCATGCTGGCGCTGTCGATGGTGGTCATCGCCTCGATGATCGGCGCCGGCGGCCTGGGCAACGAAGTGCTGCGCGGCATCCAGCGGCTGGATATCGGCCTGGGCTTTGAAGCCGGGCTGGGCGTGGTGGTGCTGGCCATCGTGCTCGACCGCCTGACCCAGAGCTTCGGCCGGAGCCGCGGACGCAGGCGCTGACGCCGCCGGCCAGTCCCCGCCACCCACCAACGCCTTTCTGAAGTCACCTGCACCCGAAACCATTCCCTTGAGGAGATCGACATGAGCTTCATCCCGAAGCGTGCCCTCACGGCCCTTGCCGCCACCGCCCTGGTCGGCACGATGGCCACCTCCGCCATGGCCGCCGAGGAGAAGAAGATCAACATCGGCTGGACCGCCTGGTCGGATGCCGAGACGGTCACCAAGATGGCGGCCAAGGTCATGGAAGACCGCCTGGGCTATGACGTCGAGCTGACCCTCGCCGATATCGCGCCCCAGTATCAGGGCGTCGAGAAGGGCGATCTGGACCTGATGATGATGGCCTGGCTGCCCGACACCCATGCCGATTACTACGAGAAGGTCGCCGGTAAGGTGATCGACCTCGGCCCGATGTATACCGGTGCCAAGCTCGGCTGGGTCGTGCCCAACTACATCCCCGAGGATCAGGTCAAGACCATCGCCGACCTGAAGAAGCCCGAGGTGGCCGAGAAGCTGGACAACAAGATCCAGGGCATCGACCCCGGCGCCGGGCTGATGCGCCTGTCGGACGAGGCGATCAAGACCTATGGCCTTGATTACGAGCTGGTCTCGGCCTCGGGTGCGGCGATGACCGCGGCGCTCGACCGCGCGATCAAGCGCAACGAGTGGATCGTGGTCACCGGCTGGAGCCCGCACTGGATGTTCGGCGCCTATGACCTGCGCTATCTGGAGGATCCCAAGGGCGCCCTGGGCGGTTCGGAGCGTGTCCACGCCATCGCGCGCATGGGCCTGGATCGCGAGCATCCGGAACTCTTCGCCTTCCTGACCCGCTTCTCGCTGCCGCTGGAAGAGCTGCAGGCGGTGATGGCCGAGGCCGAGAAGACTTCCTACGAGGATGCGGTCGCGAAGTACATCGAAGAGCATCCCGCCCGCGTGAACTATTGGGTCACCGGCGAGATCAAGGGCTGATCCCGCAGGATCACCCCCATGACAGGGCCGCCGCCGGGCAACCGGCGGCGGCCTTTTCGTTTGAAGATGCCTCCGGTATTCTACCTGAACGTTTATGATCGGGAGGCAGACATGCGACGTGGATGGAAGGCGGGCATCTTTGCAGCCGGGCTGGCCATACCCGGCATCGCGGCAGCCGGGCCCGCCCTGCTGCCGGGAGAGGCCGGGCAGACCGCGGAAGAGGCCCGCGCCATGGCAGACCGCGCGGTCGCCTATTTCGAGGCCCATGGCCGCGCCGCAGGCCTCGCCGAAGTCAATCGCGGGCCGATCGAATTCGACGATCGTGATCTCTATGTCTTCGTCTACGACCTGAACGGCACCTGCCGCGCCCATGCCCGCAGGCCGGGCCAGACCGGCATCAATCTCCGCCGGATCAGCGACGGCGACGGCAACCGCTTCATCGAAGACTGGATCCGCATCGCCCGCTCCCCCGAGGGGCAGGGCTGGTCCCGCTACAGCTACGCCCACGAAGCCAGCGGCCGGGTGCTGCCGAAGATGGCCTGGATCCGCCGCTATGACGATCTGCTGATCGGCGTGTCGGCCTTCATCTATCCCGAGCCCTGATCCACATCCTGCGACATTCCGCCGCAGATGCAGCGGCAGGCCCGCCCGGGCATTCTGGCCGGATGACCCGAAGCCGCCGGCCCCTGCATCACCGCCATCCGTCTGCCGCCTGGGCGCTTGCCCTGGCGCTGCTGCTGCGCGCCCTGCTGCCGGTGGGCGTGATGCCCGACCTCACGGCCGCGGCCGAGGGCCGCTTCGACCTGGTCACCTGCCTGGGTCTGCGTTTCGATCCGCCGGCAGATGGCGGCATCGATGGCCGGGCCGACGACCGGCGCGGATCGCTCTGCGATTTCGCCATGGTGGTCGTGCCCGACCTGCCGCCGGCACCGGCGGGCCCGGCCCTGCCCATGGCCCTGCCCGCGATCGACCACCCGCCGGCCCCGGCCGCGGTGGCACCGGTGCCGGCCCGGGCCGGCCCGCCGCTCGGCGCCCATGCGCCGCCTGTCCGTCCGCGTTCCGCCTGATCACAGGATCCCACGGACCGGACCGGATACCAACATCATGACCGTCACGACCTCCGCCGCCACGGCGGCGCGGCCGGCAAGCCTTGCCGGCACGCTTTATCGCGCGCTCTGGCGCTGGCATTTCTTCGCCGGGCTGCTGACCCTCCCCTTCCTGCTGCTGCTGGCCTCGACCGGCGCGATCTATCTCTACAAGGATACCTTCGACCGGCTGATCGACGGCCATCTGCTGGTGCTGGACCAGCCGGTCGCACCGGGCCAGACCACCCTGCCGCCCTCGGCGCTGATCCAGGCCGCCGGGGCGGCCCGGCCCGACGCCCGGCCGGTCTCGTATCTGGCCCCCGCCGCCGCCGACCGCAGCGCCGGCATCGGCATGAAGACGGCCGACGGCACCGCGATCACCCTGTTCCTGGACCCGCGCACCGGCCGGGTTCTGGGCAGCCGCGCCGATCTGGCCGCCCCGATGATGGTGGTGCGCCGGCTGCACAGCCTGATCATCGCCGGCGATGTCCCCAACCTGCTGATCGAGATTGCCGGCGGCTGGACGGTGTCGCTGATCCTGACCGGGATCTGGCTGTGGTGGCCGCGGGGGCCAAAGCCCGCGGGGAAGCGGCCAGGCGGGGTGCTGCGCATCCGCACCGCCTCTCGCGGCCGCCCCGGCCCGGCAGGCCGGGTGTTCTGGCGCGATCTGCATGCCGTGACCGGCATCGTGGTGGCGCCGGTGATCCTGTTCCTGGCGGTTTCGGGCATGACCTGGAGCCAGGTCTGGGGGCCGGCCGTGCGGTCCGCCGCGACCGATGCCGGCCTCGGCTATCCGCTGGGGGTCTGGCAGGCGGTGCCGACCAGCCCCGTGCCGACCTCGGCGCTGGGCGAAACCGCCTGGACGCTGGAGGACGCCCCCCTGCCCCGCTCCCCCGCCACGACCAGTGCCGTTCCCGATATCGGCATCGACCGCGCCCGCATGATCGTGGAAACCCTGGGCATCGCCCCCGGCTACAAGCTGGCCCTGCCCCAGGCGCCCGACGGGGTCTATACCGCCATGGTCTTCCCGCACGATCTGGCGCATCAGCGGATCATCCATCTGAACCGCTGGACCGGCGAAACGCTGATCGATGCCTCTTACGCCGATTACGGCCCGGTCGCCCGTGCCACCGAATGGGGCGTCAACATCCATATGGGCCAGGAATGGGGCGCCCTGAACCGGCTGGTCCTGCTGCTCGCCTGCCTCGCCCTGATCGTGATGTGCGGGGCCGCCCCGGTGATGTGGTGGAAGCGCCGCCCGAAGGGGCGCCTTGGGGCCCCCCGCCAGGCGGATGGCCGCAGCCAGGCCCGGGCGGCGGCGCTGATGGCGGTGCCGGCGATCATCTTCCCGGTGATGGGGGCCACGATGCTCGCGGCCCTGCTGGTCGAAACGATCATTTTTCTCAGCCGTCGAAGGAGTCTGTAGTCGGTCCCTCGCCGGGCGGGCGTGTCCCACGCCCTTGGCCGCCGCCTCAATGGCGGCTGGGGGCACCTTTTCAGGCGCCCCGGAGTCCTCACCCGGCGGGTTCCGCCTCGCCGGCCTTGCGATAGGCGAAGGTCTCGTCGAAGCGCGACAGGATGTATGCGCCCGAGGTGACGGTGGGATAGCGCGCCGGGCGCTCGGCGGTGGTGCAGGTGTCCAACACCTCGATCGGCGTGTCGTAATCGGGGCCGAAGAAGAACGGGATCGAATAGCGTTCGCGGCCCGACCGGTTGATGGCGCGGTGGATGGTGGACGCAAAGACGTCGTTGGTCCATCGCGCCATCTGATCGCCGACATTGATGATGAAGGTGCCCGGGATCGGCGGTGCCTCGATCCACTCGCCCGCGCCGTTCAGCACCTGCAGGGCCGACACACCCTCCATCTGGTTCAGGATGGTGAAGCACTCGTAATCCGAATGGGCGCCGATGCCGATCTGGCGCTCGTCGATCGGCCCCTGCTGCGGCGGGTAGTGGACCACGCGCAGCTGCGCCATCGGCTTGCGGATCAGCGGTTCGAAATGATCCTCGGGCAGGCCCAGCGCCAGGGCGAAGCCGCGGAAGATCCGCCGGCCCAGCTGATAGACCGCCTCGTAATACCCCTCCATCGCCGGGCGGAACCCGTCCAGCTCCGGCCAGATATTGGGACCATACATGGTTTTGCCGGCCAGCACGTCGGGATCGTCGGCCGGCACCTCCAGCGCCATGTCGAAGGCCTCGTGCAGGTCGCCCTTCGCGGTCGGGTCGGTGTTCTCTTCCAGCAGCGGCACATAGCCGCGATGGTTGGTCGACTTGCGGATGTGGATCCGCATCTTCTGGTCCATCGGCAGGGCGAAGAAATCGCGAGCGGCCCGGTAGGTGCCGTCGATGACCGACGGATCGACACCGTGATTGCGGACATAGAAGAAGCCGACCCGCGTGCAGGCGTCGCGCACCGCATCCCCCACCGCCAGACGCTCGGCCGGGGTGGAAGCAGGGTCGACCAGCGCCCCGAAATCGATCACCGGGATTTCGGTGAAGGCGAGGCTGCGGGCATCGAGCCCGCTGTCGACGAGTTCGCGCGGCCCGTTGCCGGTCTGAACCACGGCCATGATCTGTCGTCTCCGTTCGGCATGTCGGTGGGGGGAGATGGTCCGGCGCAGGCCTCAGCAAGAAGCGGACCAGCCGCCCGGACCATGCCACCGCAGGCCGGCAGGCCGGCAAATCCCGACCGGATGGTCAAAATTTAGACAGCCCCTGGCGGTCTGTGCGGAAATTGTGCACACCATATGATGTGGCCGGCCGAAGCGTCCCGCATTCCGGGCCCGGCAGGCTGCGGCACGGGGATTGCTAAGACGGTGCCGACACCCCCTTTCTCCCTGTTGCGAGGACCGCACCCGGATGTCTCTTTCGCGCTTCGCCCGCCGGCTCGGCATCGCCGGCTTCGCCGTCCTGATCGCCGCCACCTCGCTCACCATGGCCCCGCGGGCCCATGCCGCCGACGAGGCGCTGCGTGTCGCGGCCGTGCTGCCCGGCAGCATCCGCGACCAGGCCTGGAACCAGAGCGCCTATGACGGGCTGATGAAGGCCAAAGAGACCATGGGCATCGACGTCGCCTATGCCGAAGGCGTGGCCGAACCCGACCAGATGTCGGCGATGCGCGATTTCGCCCGGCGCGGCTATGGCATCGTGATCGGCCATGGCGGCGAGTTCCAGGACCCGGCCGACCGCCTGGCGAAGCAGTTCAAGGACACGCTGTTCGTGGTCTCGTCGGGGGCGACCGCCGGCGGCAATGTCGCGACGATCAATTTCGACTACCGCCAGCTCGGCTATGTGCTGGGCTATATGGCCGCCAAGGTGTCGAAGACCGGCACCATCGGCTGGCTGGGGGCCACCGAGATCAAGTTCTCGACCGAACTGGTCGAGGGCTACACCAAGGGTGCGGAGGCCGGCAAGCCGGGCACCAAAGTCCTGGTCACCTATATGGGCGACTGGAACGACGTGGCGAAGGGCAAGGAGGCCGCATCGGCGCAGATCTCGCAGGGCGCGGACGTCCTGTTCCCGACCATGGATCTGGCCTCGAACGGGGCGCTGACCGCGGCGAAGGAAGCCGGCGTGAAGGCCTTCGGCATCTATTACGACGCCATCGTCGACTGGCCCGACACCGTCATCCAGTCGGTGATCATGGATGTGAATGCAGCGCTGGTGCACTTCCTGGAAGACGCCAGGGCCGGCAAGGCCGGCGGCAAGGAATATGTCTACGGTCTCGCGACCTCTGATGCCGCCCGCTTCGGCAGCTTCCACGAGGCCGTGCCCGCCGGGGTGAAGGCCGAGGTCGAGGCGCTGATCGCCGATCTTGCCGCCGGCAGGAAGCAGATCTGACCGCCGGCCTTTCCCGCGTCGCCCCCCCTGCCCACCACCCCCCCTGCCCACCACCCCGGATACCTGCCCCATGCCGCGCCTCACGCTCGACGGCATCGCCAAGAGCTTCGGCGGTGTGCCCGCCCTCGACGGCATCACCCTCGACATCGCCCCCGGCACCGTGCATGCGGTGCTGGGGGAAAACGGCGCCGGCAAATCGACGCTGATGAACATCCTCTCAGGGCTTTACCGCCCCGATGCCGGGCAGGTCGCGCTCGACGGCCGGCCGGTGCCGCCGGGGGATCCGAAACGGGCGCTGGATCTGGGCTTCGGCATGATCCACCAGCACCTGACCCTGGTCGACCGCTTCACCGGCGCCGAAAATGTGGCGCTGGCGACCGGCGGCCGGCTGGATCGGGGCCTCGGCCGTGCCCGGGCCGAGGCCCTGGCCCTTGCGGCAGAGCTGGGCTTCACCGTCGATCTGGATGCCAGGGTGGAAGACATGCCGCCCGGCATGCGCCAGCGGGTCGAGATCCTGAAGGTTCTGGTCCGCGGCGCCCGCATCGTGGTGCTGGACGAGCCGACCAGCGTGCTGACCCCGGCCGAAGCCCTGGGGCTGATGGCGGCGCTCCGCCGGCTGGCCGCCGCGGGCCGCACGGTGCTGCTGGTCACCCACAAGCTGGCCGAAGTCTTTGCCGCGGCCGACGAGGTCACCGTGCTCCGCCGCGGCCGGCTGGTCGCCACCCTGCCGATCGGCGGGGTGGACGCCGACGGGCTGGCGGCGCTGATGGTCGGGGCCGACGAGGCCGGCACGGTCGCGGCCGCACCCGCCGCGCCCTCGACGATCGACGGCCAGGCGACCCCGGTTCTGGAAGTGGCCGGCCTCGACATCGACGACGATGCCGGCCGGCCGGCGGTGCGCGGGGTCTCGTTCCGGATCGCGCCGGGCGAGGTGCTGGGCATCGCCGGTGTCGACGGCAACGGCCAGGCAGAACTCGCCGAGGCACTGGCGGGGCTGCGCCGGCCGGTGGCGGGCGATGTGCTGGTCGACGGCGTAACCGTCACCCCCGGCAGCGCGCGCGACCGGCTGACCCGCCATCGGGTGGCCTATGTCCCGCGCGACCGCCACCATACCGGGCTGGTGCTGGACATGGACGGCGCCCGCAACCTGATCCTGCGCGATGTCGACCGCCCGCCGGTCCGGCGTCGCTTCGGCATCATCGATCAGGCACGCGCCGCCCGCCGCCTGGCGCAGGCGATCACCGATTTCGATATCCGCGGCGCGGCCCATGGCCCCGCCCGGGCGCTGTCCGGCGGCAATCAGCAGAAGCTGGTTCTGGCGCGCGAACTCGGCCATGCGCCCCGGCTGCTGATCGCCGAGCAGCCGACCAAGGGGCTCGACGTCGCCGCCACCGCCTTCGTCCAGCGCAAGGTTCTGGACCTGACCCGGAGCGGTGCCGCCGTGCTCTATATCTCGACCGAACTCGACGAGCTGCGCATGGTCGCCGACCGGATCGCGGTGATGAGCGGCGGCCGGATCACCGGCATCGTCACGCGCGCCGAAGCCAACCCGCAGACCCTGGGCCGGCTGATGGGGGGCGGCACCGCATCCCCCGCCGCCGCCACCGATCCCCGCACCGGAGATGCCGCATGAGCCCCGCCCGCCTTCTGAAAGGGGCCGCCGTGCCGGTCGGTGCGGTGGTGCTCGCCCTCGTCGTGGGCGCGCTGCTGGTGGCGGCGACCGGCGGCGACCCCGTCGATCTGGGCGCCCAGATCGTCGACCGGGTGCTGCTCGACTATTGGGGCCTGTCCGACCTGCTGTCGCGGATGTCGCCGCTGCTGCTCGCCGGGATCGCGGTGGCCATCCCGCTCCGCGCCGGGCTCTACAATGTCGGTGCCGAGGGGCAGATCTATATGGGCGGCCTGTTTGCGACCGTGATGGCGCTGAACCTGCCCGCGGGCGTGCCGATGCCGGTGGCGGTGCTGGCCGCCAGCCTGGCGGGTGCCGCAGGCGGGGCGCTCTGGGCCGGGATCGCCGGCGTGCTCAAGGCCCGGCGCGGCATCGATGAGGTGGTCACCACGCTGCTCATGAACTATGTGGCGCTCAACCTGGTCAGCTATGCCGCAAGCGGGCCGCTGAAGGCGCCGGGTGCCCCCTATCCCTATTCGCCGGAAATCCCCGAAGCGAGCTTCCTGCCGCTGCTGATGGCCGATACCGAGGCGCATCTGGGGGTGGTCGTGGGCCTGCTGGTCGCCGTGCTCGCCCGTTTCGCCCTTGGCCGCACGGCCTGGGGCTATGGGGTGGAGGTGGCGGGCAAATCGCCCGGCGCCGCCACCTATGCCGGCATCGCCGTCGGCCGGACCACGGTGATCGCCTTCGCGCTGGGCGGCGCCGCGGCCGGGCTTGCCGGTGCCTTCGAGGTGATCGGCCTCAAGCACCGGCTCTATGCCAATTTCGCCGCCGGCTATGGCTATGACGGGCTGGTGGTCGCCTTCCTGGCGGCCGGCGATCCGGTCTGGTCGGTGATCTCGGCCGCCTTCATGGCGCTGCTGCGCACGGCGGTCACCACGCTGAAAAGCGCCGGTCTGGACGCCACCGCCGTCACCATCGTTCAGGGATTGATCGTGCTTTTCGCAGCCTCGGGCCTCGCCCTTCAGCGCTATGGCGCCTTCGACCGGCTGTTTGCCCGCAGGCGCCGACCTGCCGCCGCCGCAGCGGGCAGCGGAGCCGCATCATGATCGACATGCTGACCGATCCCGCCGCCCTGGGCGAGCTTTTCGCCACCATGCTGCGCCTGTCGGTGCCGCTGGTCTTCGCAGCGCTGGGGGGCGTGTTTTCGGAACGCGCCGGCGTCGTGAACATCAGCCTGGAAGGCTCTATGATCCTGGGTGCCTTCGGGGCCGCCTGGGGCGCCATCGCCGGCGGCTCCGCCGGCTGGGGCGTGGTGACCGGGGCGCTTGCGGGCGGCATGCTGGGGGCTGCCTTCGGGATCGCCACCATCTATGCCGGCGCCAACCAGATCGTCGCCGGCATCGGCGCCAATCTGGCCGGGCTCGGCCTCGCCGCCTTCCTGCACCGGCTGACCGCCGCGGGCCGCGCGGCGGAAAACCGGGTGCCGGGCTTCGGCGACATCACCATTCCGGGGCTCGCCGACATTCCCATGATCGGCAAGGCCCTGTTCTCGACCGATCCGATGACCTGGGCCGCCATCCTGGCGGTGCCGCTCGCCGCCCTGATCCTGGCCCGCACCGGCATCGGCCTCAGGCTGAAGGCGGTGGGCGAAAACCCGCGCGCCGCCGATGTCGCCGGGCTGCCGGTCCGCCTCTACCGGCTGGGCGCGGTCGTCGTCTGCGGCATGCTGGCGGGGCTGGGCGGTGCGGTGCTGGTGCTCTCCCAGGTTTTCCTGTTCACCGAGGGCATGACCGCGGGCAAGGGCTTCATCGCCGTCGCCGCGGTGATCCTGGGGCGCTGGTCGCCGGTAGGCGCCGCCCTCGCCTGCCTGCTCTTCGGCCTGTCGGATGCCATTCAGCTCCGGCTGCAATTCGCCAATGGCGACGTGCCCTATCAGCTCTTCGTGGTGCTGCCCTATCTGGCGGCCATCCTCACCCTGGTCGGGCTGGTCGGCCGCAGCCGTCCGCCCCAGGCCTCGGGCAGCTTCTATCGACGGGAGAGCCGCTGACCCCATGGATGGCCTGATCCCGCCGGGCAACCCCGACCACCGCCCCCGCCGCCACCGCGCCTCGGACGAGCGGATCGACCGCATCCTGACCGCGGCGGTGGCGGTGTTCTCGCGCGTCGGGCTCGACGGGGCACGGATCGAGGCCATCGCCCGCGAGGCGGGCATGTCGAAAACCAACCTGCTCTATTATTTTCCGACCAAGGAACGGCTTTATACCGCAGCACTCGACCGGGTGCTCGACCGCTGGCTGGTGCCGCTGCGCGACATGGATGTCGAGGACGATCCGGTGGCCGCGATCCGCGGCTATATCGCCGAAAAGCTCGACTGGTCGCGCCGCGACCCGGCCGCCTCCAGGCTCTTCGCCATGGAGATGCTGCGCGGCGCGCCGCTGCTCAAACCCCTGCTCGAGGGCGCGCTGCGCGATCTGGTCGACGAAAAGAGCCACATCATCCGGGGCTGGATCGCCGCCGGCCGCCTGGCCCCGGTCGACCCGCGCCATCTGATCTTCGCGATCTGGGCGACCACCCAGCACTATGCCGATTTCGCGGTTCAGGTCGAGGCGGTCGCAGGCCACACCCTCGACGACCCCGCCTTCGCCACCACCACCGCCGACGCCCTCACCCGGCTTCTGCTCGACGGGCTGCGGCCGCGGGCGTAACGGCAGCGCTCAGTTCCCGGCGCGAAGACGGGCGACGAATGCGGTCAGGCGTTGGGCATCGAGACTGGCTAGAAAGGCCTGGCGGTCCGGCGTGCTTGTTCTGAGGTTGCGCCGCGCCTTCTCGACGCTCTCACGAATGATGTCTGGATGCTCGCTCTCCAGGTCGCACAGGAACAGGTCGGGCGTTTGGCAGCGCAGATCATGCCGTGCAAGCTCTGCTTGAGGGAAGTCCGAAACATTCCATGTGATGATCACGTCCGCCTGCGCTGAAATGGCCGTCGCCACGACGTGACGATCGCCGATATCAGGAAGCTGGATGCATTCAACAACAGTCGGTTCGCTCACGACATCGGCATCCGGCAGAACCGCACACATCAGGTCACGCGTCTTCTCCAGTCGGGAGCGGCTTATATCGGGACGATTCTGGACGAGGTTTCGAATCCACTCCTCGTGAATTTTCTGGCTCCACTTCGCCTCGACCAGTCCGTCGACGGCGAGTTGCATCAGAAGATTCCGCAGATGAAAAGGGTATAGGACACAGGCGTCATAGACGGCGACAGGCGGCCTATAGCTCATGATGGCAGATCAGGTCTTCGGTGTCCGCCGCCAGCGCATCAAGGGCCTTCTGGCGTGCCTCGCCTGCTGCCTGGAGCTTGAGGACATCGGCCAGACGCACGCGTCGGTGACTGCCGACCATGCGGAAGGGCAAATCGCCCCGGTCCATACGCAGAACGACCATCGGTCGCGACATGCCGAGGATCTCTGCCGCTTCGGCAGGCGTGAGTTCCTGATCCTCCGCCAGAACGGCGACCCGTTCGCCTTCGATAAGCGAGGTCAGCAAGGTGCTTACGGCACGCACGGCCCCCTCGGGCAATATCAGCACGTGCTCGCGCCCATCCTGCCGGACGCGAAGTTCGACCTGATCCGCACCGACGAGGGGCGGCAATGCATCCGCGCTCTCGCGCTCCCGGACGGGGAGACCGGCATAATGCAGAACACGTGTCGTCATGAGGCGGGTCCCTCCCTTTGTTGAGGATGTGGGAGGGACAGGCCTCGCGTCAATAACTGAAATAACTGAAAGTGCCGGCTGCCGCTTCAGACCACCGGGCTGATCACCCCCACCGCGCGCCGGAGCACGGCCAGCACCGCTTCGGGCTTTTCGTGCAGCATCATATGGCCGACGCCATCCAGGGCGGTGACCTCGGCATGGCGGAAGGCGGCGGCGAGGGCGCGGCCCTGCTTTGCCCGGGTCATCTTGTCGGCCTCGCCCACCACCACATCGACCGGCATGGCGAGGGCGGCGGCAAGGTCGAGCGCGCTGCCGAAGGCGTTGCAGGCGGTGAGGTCGGCATGGAGCACGCCCGCCGGCGCATCGGCGGCATTGGCGCGGGCCTCGGCGCAATGCGGGCCGTCGGGGATGCCGTAGGACCATTTGTCCATCATCGCCTGGGCGGCAGCCGGGTCGTTCAGGGTCTGCTGGAGCAGCGCATCGTTCACCGCCATCACGTCGGCCGGCGCCAGAAGAACCAGGCGGTCGACCGTCACCGCGTCGTCGCCGCGGAGCAGCAGCGCCGTCTCCATCGCGATCAGGGTGCCCATGCTGTGGCCGACCAGCACGGCGCGGCGCACGCCCGCCGCCTTCAGTGCCGCCGCGATCCAGGCGGCACTGTCGGAGATGCGGGTGAAGGCCATCCCCTCGCTGCCCTGGCGGCCCGGCAGGTCGAAGGCGATCACCGGCGTGGTGATCGCGGCATCGTCGAAAACCGGGCGCCAGAAGCGGCGGTTGAGACCGGCGCCATGCAGCAGCACCAGCACCGGTGCATCACCGGCGGCCGGATCGCCCTTCACCCGGGCGGTGGCCGGCTGGCCGTGCACCATGTAGACGCGCGGATCGGTGGCGGATGGGGTCTCGGTCATCGGGGGGCGTTTCCTCGGCTGGTTCTTGTTGGTGATGATGAAGACGGGATCAGCGGGCGGTCCAGGCACCATCGACCGGCAGCGAAATGCCGGTGATGTTGTCGGCGGCGGCGCTGCACAGGAAGACCGCCACGCCACCCAGCTGTTCCGGGGTGGTGAAGCGCAGGGTCGGCTGCTTCTCGGCCAGCAGGTCGCGGCTGGCTTCCTCGATCGAAATGCCGTGCTCCTTGGACTTGGCCTCGATCTGGCGTTCGACCAGCGGCGTGCGCACCCAGCCCGGGCAGATCGCATTGCAGGTGACGCCGGTCTCGGCAGTTTCGAGCGCGGTGACCTTGGTCAGGCCGACGATGCCGTGCTTGGCCGCCACATAGGCCGATTTTTCGGCCGAGGCGACCAGGCCATGGGCCGAGGCGATGTTCAGGATCCGGCCCCAGCCCTTGGCCTTCATGCCCGGCAGCGCCAGCCGGCTGGTGTGGAAGGCGGAGGACAGGTTGATGGCAATGATCCGGTCCCACTGCTCGACCGGGAAATCCTCGATCTTCGCCACATGCTGGATGCCGGCATTGTTGACCAGAATGTCGATCCCGTTCGGGGCTGCATTGGCGAACAGCGCCTCGATCTCGGCGGGCTTGCTCATATCGGCGCCGTCATAGACGACCTTCACCCCGGCCTCGGCCTGGATCTCGGCCACCAGCGCCTCGATCTGCGCTGCGTCGCCGAAACCGTTCAGGACCAGATCGGCGCCGGCCAAGGCCAGCGCGCGGGCGATGGCCAGCCCGATACCGCTGGTCGACCCGGTGACGAGCGCGGTCTTACCCTTGAGATTCATGACGAAACGGCTCCTCTGAACTCTGACGGCGCCGCCCGCCTCCGGAAGCCCTTCCGGAGGATCCCGCAGCGCCGTGGCAGTCTAGCCCCGCCCGCCCCGCCGCCGCCAGCATCAAGGCCTGTCCCGGCTGCTGCATCGCAACATGGTCACATGCATACTGTCGCAGTCTCCCTTTCCTCAAACCATGTTTAAAGTGACCGAAATATCAAGAAAGCAGACGTAAGATTTCTTACAACGCATCCAATTTATAATCAGCTTGCGTGACGATAACATTCAGTTAACCATCTAAGCAAAGGGACGGCATCCGGAGCGATCTCCGGGACTGAACGACACGTCCCGACGGCATGCACCCCGCCACGATGACGATGGCGGGGGCTGCAGGTGGACCGGCTGCCACTTCTGCCCAACGGAGCGGCCGGCCACGTCAGGCAGCGGCCCGGCCCGATCTGCCGGACCGCGAAGGGAGGAGAAGACCAGGTATGATCACGAACCGTCAGGGGACGGGCGCGTCCGTCCGCCGGCATGGCCGGCGCCTTGCACGCACCGCCGCAGCCACGGCCATGGGATGTCTGATCGCCGGCACCGCACTGGCTGCCGACGACTGGACCAAGTCCAAATGGGGCCCGGATGACGAGATCGGCGCCGCCAACAATCTGAGCCCCGAGAAGGTTCTCGAGGCGGCCCAGCTGATCAAGACCGGCAAGACCTATCCGCTGGGTATCGAGACCAATTCCAAGACGCCGGCCTATGCGCCGCGCGGCTTCAAGATCTATGTCGTCCAGCCGGGTCAGGCCCAGGGCGGCAGCCTGGGGCCGACCAAGACCACCTATAACGACGACATCATCGAAGGCTGGCTGGGCATCGGCAGCCAGATCGACGGTCTTGGCCATATCGGCATCGACGGCACCTATTACAACGGCCATCAGGCCAAGGACTTCGCCGCGATGACCGGGCTCACCAAGCTCGGCATCGAAAAGGTGCCGCCGATCACCACCCGCGGCGTGCTGCTCGACATGGCCGCCCATTACGGGACCGACATCGTCAAGGAAGGCACCGCCTTCAACAAGGCGGAGATCGACGAGGTCGCGAAGAAGCAGGGCGTCGAGATCCGCAAGGGCGACGTGGTGCTGTTCAACACCGGCTGGATCAGCCTGATCGGCAAGGACGACAAGCGCTATTCGAGCGGCGAGCCCGGGCTCGGCCGCGAAGGCGCACGCTATCTGGCCGAAAAGGGCGTGGTCGCGATCGGTGCCGACAGCTGGGCGCTGGAAGCCATTCCCTTCGAGGAAGGCGCCGGCGTGTTCGAGGTGCACCAGATCCTGCTGCCCCAGAACGGCGTCTATATCCTCGAGAACATGAACACCGCCGAACTCGCCAAAGACAAGGCTTACGAGTTCATGTTCGTGCTGGGCCAGCCCCGCTACACCGGCGCGGTGCAGGCGATCATCAACCCGGTCGCCATCCGCTGAGCGAAGGCGGCCGAGGCTTCGTGGCCGTCATGCGACGAGGCAGCAGGCATGACGGCGACGCGGCATGGGCGGGTGCTCCCTCCTGTCTCCCCGCCTGCCCGTGCCACTCGGGGCGGCGCCGGTGCGGCCCGGCGCAGGGCGCCGTCCCGTTTTCACTTCGCAGGGCGCCGTCCCTCTTCGTTCTGAACGACGACACCCCCTCCGGCAGGCCCGGAGGGGGTGTCGTCATCAGCGCGGCAGATCGTGGAAACTGTCGGTCAACAGATCGACCACCAGGCCTTCGCGGGCGATGAAAGCGCCGGGCCACATCACCGCGGCCGCCGCCCCCACCCGGTCCATGAAATCATCCTCGTGATCCGGGTCGTGATGGAAGATGGCGAGCCGGCGCGCCCCGGCCATCCGGGCCAGGCGCACCCCTTCCTGCCAGGTGGAATGCCCCCAGCCGGCCTTGGCCGGGTATTCGTCGTCGGTATAGGTGCTGTCATAGATGGCGAGGTCCACCCCGTCCATCAGCGCCAGCACGTTCTGGTCCGGCCCGTCGGGGCGATGTTCGGTATCGGTGATGTAGGCTACAGACCGGCCGGCATGGTCGATGCGATAACCGGTAGCACCGTCGGGGTGGTTGAGCGGCAGGGTCCGGACCCGGATGTCGGGGCCCAGCATCAGCGTATCGCCGGCGGCGAAATCGTCGAAGGTCATTTCGGCATTCATCGCCTCCAGCGGCACCGGAAAGGTCGGGGCCTGCATCTGGCGGTCGATGACCCGCCGGATGCCGCCCGACGCGATCAGATGGCCGGCCAGCACTTCGAACCGGTTGCCGCGGCGGAAGGCGGGCGAGAAGAAGGGGAAGCCCACGATGTGGTCCCAATGGGTGTGCGACAGCAGCAGCGTGGCCGTGCGCACGCCCGCAAGGTTCATGTGGTGCCCCAGCTCGCGGATGCCGGTGCCGGCATCGAAGATCAGCTGGCGGTCCCCACAGGTCACCGCCACGCATGACGTGTTGCCGCCATAGCGCATATGACGGGGTGTGGGGCAGGCGATGCTGCCGCGTACCCCCCAGAAGGCGACTGAAAAGGTCATCATGCGCCTGTTCGTGGTGATCGGCCTGTCGTCTTCAGAACCGTAGTGTGCGGCGGCGTTCCGGGCAAGATGTGCGCGGTTTGCATCACGCCACCGAAGCAGGCAAACTGCCGTTCGGGAGACCTGAGGATCACCGCCGGGAGAGCGGTGGCCGAAAGGACAGGGACCGCCGGAGAGCCACCGGTGCGGGCCGGCCATGCCGGAACCGCATGGGGCGTCGTCGCATCCCTGTCACCATATACCTGTAGAGCACGCGGGGTCGGACAGGAGAGGCCGCTCGAAACGGCGGGTAAGGGATTGGCAAAGACACAGGAATTCTGGGTGAAGTTCTGGGGTGTGCGCGGCAGCATCGCCTGCCCCGGCCCGTCGACGGTACGCTATGGCGGCAACACGTCGTGTCTGGAGATGCGATGCGGAGACCGACGCCTGATCTTCGATGCCGGCACGGGGCTGCGCGTCCTGGACGACGAATTGAGAACCCGGGTTCCCGTGGATGCGGACCTGTTCCTGACCCACACCCATTTCGACCATATCTGCGGGTTTCCGTTCTTCTCCACCGCCTTCGATCCGCGCAACACCTATCGGATGTGGGCCGGGCACCTGCATCCGGAGCGCAATCTGCGCGACCTGCTGTGCGCGCTGATGAGCGACCCGGTCTTTCCGGTCCCGGTCGAAATCATGAAGGCGGATATGAGCTTCCGTGATTTCGTTCCCGGCGATGTGCTGGAGCCGCATCCGGGGATCCGGATCCGCACCGCCCTGCTGAACCATCCGCAGCGGGCCGTGGGCTATCGGGTCGAATTCGATGGCCGCGCCATCTGCTACATCACCGATACCGAGCACCCGGCCGAGGGCGTGGATCCGCGCATCGCCGAGCTGGTGGCCGGTGCCGACATCATGGTCTACGACGCCATGTTCACCGACGAGGAATATCCGAGCCGGGTGGGCTGGGGCCATTCCACCTGGTCGGCCGGCATGCGTCTGGCCGAGGAGGCGGGCGTGAAGACCTATGTCGTCTTCCACCACGACCCGGCCCATGACGACGATCAGATGGACCGCATCGCCGCCGAGGTCGCCGAACGGCGGCCGGGCACGGTGGTCGCGCGTGAGGGCATGGTGCTGGAGCCCTGAGCCCCACCTCATCGGCTTCCCCTTCCATCCGGCCGGCTTTGGGTCCATGCTCGGCCGCGAACCGGAATGATCATTTCCGACAGCCGTGCCCCGCCCGACCGGGGCCGCGGTGGTGCCCCGCCACCGCAGGACAAGACCGGAGACGCCCTGCATGACCGCCCTGCCCCAGACCGCGCTACCCGACACGATGACCGCGATCGAGATCACCGCCCCCGGTGGTCCCGAGGTGCTGAAGCCCTGCACGCGCCCCGTCCCGCAGCCGGGCCATGGCGAGGTGCTGATCCGGGTTGCCGCCGCCGGCGTCAACAAGCCGGATTCGCTGCAGCGCCAGGGCAACTACCCCCCGCCGCCCGGTGCCTCGGACATTCCGGGCCTGGAGGTTGCGGGCGTGGTGGTGGCGGCCGGCGACGGCGTCACGCGGGTGAAGCCGGGCGACCGGGTCTGCGCGCTGGTCACCGGCGGCGGCTATGCGGAATATGTGGCGGCCCCCCAGGAACAGTGCCTGCCGGTGCCGGCGGGGCTGGATCTGGTGAAGGCGGCCGCCCTGCCCGAGACATATTTCACCGTCTGGACCAATGTCTTCGAGCGCGGCGCGCTGAAGGCGGGCGAACGCCTGCTGGTCCATGGCGGATCCAGCGGCATCGGCACCACCGCCATTCAGCTGGCGGCGGCACTGGGCGCCGAGGTCTATGCCACGGCGGGGTCCGACGACAAGTGCCGGGCCTGCGAAGAGCTGGGGGCGACGCTTGCGATCAATTATCGCACGGCCGATTTCAAGGAAGCGGTCGAGGCCGCGACCGCCGGCGATCCCGGCGTCGACGTGATCCTGGACATGGTCGGCGGCCCCTATCTGGGCCGCAACCTGCAGCTGCTGCGCCGCGACGGCCGGCTGGTCTATATCGCCTTCCTGCAGGGGCCGAAGACCGAGGTCGACCTGCGGCCGATCATGATGAAGCGGTTGACGGTCACCGGATCGACCCTCAGGGCCCGGCCGGTGGCCGAGAAGGCGGCGATCGCCGATGCGCTGGCCGAAAAGGTCTGGCCGCTGATCGAGGCCGGCCGGGTCGGCCCGGTGATCGACAGCGTGATGCCCTTCGACCGCGCGGCCGATGCGCATGCCCGGCTGGACGGCAGCACCCATGTCGGCAAGATCGTGCTGAAGGTGGCCGATCTCTGAGCCCTTGGCCGCCGGTCACATAAATGGCCGCGCGACGGTGCTTGCCTGTCGCGCGGCTTTCGTTTAAAGCCGGGGCTTCGCTATAGTCATCGGCACGACCGCCGCCGGGGGCCCATCCCCGAGCCCCCAGCGGGTGCCTGCCAGGCGGTAGCCTGAACAGTTCGAACGAGGAGCGACATGGCTGGTCCCCTGATGCCGAAGGCCACCGCCGTCTGGCTGGTCGAGAACACCGCCCTCACCTTCGACCAGATCGCCGAGTTCTGCAGCCTTCACCCGCTGGAGGTTCAGGGCATCGCCGATGGTGACGTCGCGACCGGCATCGTCGGTCAGGATCCGATCAAGAACGGTCAGCTCACCCCGGAAGAGGTGACGCGCTGCGAGCGCAACCCGGCGGCGCGGCTGAAGCTGCGCGAGCCGACCGTGCCGCTGATGCGCCGGACCAAGGGCCCGCGCTACACCCCCGTGGCCAAGCGCCAGGAGCGGCCCGACGCGATCGCCTTCCTGCTCAAGAACCATCCCGAGCTCGACGATGCCCAGGTCTGCAAGCTGCTGGGCACGACCAAGCAGACGGTGAACGCGGTCCGCAACCGGACCCACTGGAACAGCCCCAACATCAAGCCGCGCGATCCCGTGCTGCTGGGCCTGTGCACCCAGACCGACCTGAACCGCGAGCTGGCCATCCGCCGGCTGAACCGCGACCCCAACGAGCAGATCCCCGAACCGATGCAGTTCGACGAGGATGACGATCACGGCTACAACGACGACTATTGAGCCGTCGACGGCCGGGCTTTTCAGACGGGCGGCACCTTCGCGGGTGCCGCCCGTCTGGTTTATGGCTGATCCGGTTTATGCGCCAGGCTCCCAAAGCCGCACGGCCCGCCAGCCGGTGCGGCCCCTTTTGTCGGTGCGCCGGATCGCAAGGCAGCTCCGGCCCGGCCAGCTGCCGATCGCGATCCCGGCCGCAAGATCGGGTGGCACGAAGACATCGCCCCCGGGGCTGCGCAGAAAGGCGAAGGCCTGATCCTCCTGGCGGTCCAGCACACCGGTGAAGCGCTCGCACAAGCCCGGCAGCGTGTCGGCCGCAGAGGGGCGCCAGTCGATCGCCGGCCCGTCGGCCGTGGCATGGCCCACCTCCACCACCGTACCCGGCGGCAGCGTCCTGATCGCCGGAAACCGGCCATGGGGCAGAACGAAGCCGCTGGTCACACCGGTCGCCACATAGCTCAACGCCTTGGCCGTGTTGACATGGTCGATCACGCCCGGGCTGTAGCCGAGATTTGCCCGTTCCAACCCGCGCAGCAGCGCCTCGGCTTCGGCATCGACCGGGGCCGGCGCACGCGGTACCGCGGCGGCGAACCAGTCGGCCGCGCAGAAGGCCGCCAGGTCCGGCGGGATGCGATAGCCGTGCTGCTCGCGATACCGCGTCGCCTGGCGCAGCTGTTCCGCCGCCTCGTCGAAGCGGCTGTCGAGCGCCAGCAGCCGGGCCAGGCGGATGCGCAGCTGGCCCAGCTCCTGTTCCTCGCGGGCAAGACGGGTCGCATGGATCAGGCAGATCAGGGCATCGCTCCGCGCGCCGGCCTCTTCCAGGATCTCGCCCAGCAGACCCCAGACCCAGGCCGCCCGCCCCTGACGGCGCAGCACCGGGATCAGGCGGCGGCTCGCCGGGGCGGTCTCGCCATCGGCGAGGTGCAGCCTGCTGCGGTAATAGTTCAGCCATTGATCGTCGGGTGCGCCCTCCAGCGCCCGGTCCAGAACCTCCCGCCCCCAGGCCAGGGATGCCGCCTCCGGGCCTTCGGCGCCGGCCTTCGCCACCGTGGCACGACAGACCGCCCGGACGAAGCGGGTGCGCAGATCATCGAGCTTGCGGCCGGTCTCGTCGACGAAGGGCTTGTGGTCGTCCCAGGTGAAATCGTCGATGCCGGCCCAGTGGGCGAAGGACAGGAAGTCGGGCCAGACGCCCGAAACCTTGCCGGCCAGACGCAGGACCTGCGAAAAGGCGCTGTCGCGCCGGAGCGGATCGGCCATGCGTGAGAATTCGCGCAAGGTCGGCGAAATCTCAGCATGAAGCGCCGTGGGGGAGAGACGCCCGGCCTCGTGCGCATCCACCGCCTGTCGGATCCGGTCGTAGAGCACCCAGGCATAGGCGCGCAGCAGCCAGATGTCGGGGGCACCCTCGCCCGCCCCGGCATGGGCGCGGCGCGCCAGATCCAGCGCCTCGGCCTGGCGGCCCTGGCGGCGCAGGGCGAAAATCTCCCGCGCGCTCATGCGCCGCGTCCGATCCGGTCGGTCATCAAGCGGCGCAGATCGTCGCACAGCCCGCCGGTCGCCCCCGGGCCGCCCACTTCCTGAACCGCCGTCCAGTTCTGGCGGGCATCGTGGATGACATCGATCTCGCCCCTGCGGGTGGCATCGGCGAGCGCGATGCGCAGGCGATAGGGCATCGGCTTCTGGCCGGTGCGCCGGATGGAGGTCCCCGCCAGCGCCGCATCCAGTTCGACGAGGAAATCCCGGATGAAGGCCGGCTGTCCACCTTCGGCCGTGCCGTCCGCCGCCGGCCGGAAGGCCGCGAGCGCCTCCTCAGCAAGTGCGGCATCCCCGCCGCCCGGCGCCATGCCGGCCCGGCCGGGCTGGAACTTTCCGTTGTAATGATACTGCACCATGACCCGCCGGCCCTCGCGGGCCAGGGTGTAGCGCTCGCAATACTGAAGATGCTGCAGGCCGTCGATCGTGATGCCCCGGGCCGCCCAGAAGGCGCGCAGCCGGCGGTGGACCGGCATCAGCGGGGCGGCGGCAGCGGGAAAGGACAGGCGATGCCAGTCGGGATCCGCCCGCGGATCCTCGGCCGGGCCATCGGCCGTGGCCGCCGGTGCCGGATCGGGTGCCCAGATATCCGCCGGGCCGAAATCGGGCGGGTTGACCAGGATCAGCCGGCCCACCGCCCGGGTGACGGCGGTATAGGCCCAGCGGAAGAAGGCCGGGTTGCGCTGGCCGCGGCCGGGGGCGAAATGGACCAGAACCGTCTGCCACTCCCCGCCCTGCGCCTTGTGGCAGGTCATCGCATAGCCGTATTTGACCTGGAGCGCGTTGACATAGGGGTCTTCGACGATCGCCTGCCGGAAGGCCGCAGATTTCGGAGACAGATCCGGATGGCGGGTGCGGAAATGGACCAGCAGGGCCCGCTGTTCCAGCGGGGCAAGATCGCGCCCCGGCTGGTCGAGCAGGTTTTCGAGCAGCAGACAGCGGGTGCGGACGACCGTCCCGTCGCCCTCGCGATGCGCCACCACCGCTTGCCGGAAGCGCAGGGTGATCAGATGGCCGCCGGCCAGCGGCACCGGCACGGTCTCGGCCGTCTGGTCGACCGACAGCACCTTCACCACATCGCCGTTGCTGAGGCCATGGCGGCGCGAATTGCGGTTGACCAGCAGCGTGTCACCCGGCTGCGCCGGCAGGGCGGCATCCCCCCACAGCCGTTCGCGGACACTGCGATTATAGTCGAGCGCGGTGGCGTTGGAGGCGACCACGGCCACCACCTGGTCGCGCGCATGAATGCCGCCCACGATCAGCCCGACGGCACCGGCGGCACCCACCTCCACGATCTCTGTGGCATCGGGCCTGAGCGAGAGGGTATCGAACCGCCCGGCCGCCAGCGCCTCGCGGATCCGGGTCGCCCGGTTCAGGATGGCGCTGCCCTCGGCCTGACGCAGCACCACCGCCAGATCGAAACCGGCGACCTGCAGCCCGAAGGTCGCGGCCAGATAACCGGCATCGAGCGCGGGCGAGGTTTCCTCCCCCACCGGCGGCAGCTGGGCGGGGTCGCCGACGAAGAGCAGTTTCGCCAGCCGGTCCCCCGCGCGCCCCGGTCGCCGCATGCGGCAGAAGGCAATCAGATCGGCCAGCAACCGGCCTGAACCGAAGCGCAGCAGATCGCCCTGCATCTCGCGATCGCCGACCATCGAGGCCTCGTCGACCACGATCAGCGGGGCGACCGCCTCCTCGCCCTGCAGCGGAAAGATCATCCTGAGGCCGGGATCGGTCTCGGAGACCGCGTCTTCGTTCACCTCGATGCGGTCGAGGGCATAGATCGCACGGTGGATGGTCACGGCCGTGGCCGCCTCGCCACCGGCCATCCGGCCGACCTTGTGGGTAAGGATCCGTGCGGCCCGCCCCGTGGGGGCGACAAGGGCCGGTGACAGGTTCCGTGCCGCCAGACGGCCGACCAGGGCCGCGATCAGCGCCGTCTTGCCGGTGCCGGCCCCGCCCCGCAGGATGAAGGCATCCAGCCCGTCATCCCGCAGGAAGCCCTCGATCGCATCGAGCGCCGCCGCCTGATCCGGTGTCAGTCTGATGGGCGTCGCGTCGCTCGGTCTGGTCATCTCGCCTGTCATCGCATTCCGGTCGGCCCCAGCATAGTCGCCGGACGGGGCGGCGGGGAAGCTGCGTGACACGAAATCGAGCGCAGGTGACCACGCGTCAGGCCGGCAGCGCCGCGCGCCCCGGGCGCAGATCCCGGCCGCGCGGCCGCGCGAGGGTGAGCACGATCAGCACCGCCACTCCCGACAGGGCGGCGGCCCCATACCAGAGCCCGGCATAGTCGCCGGTTGCGGCGAAGATGCGCCCGCCCGCCCAGGCGCCGAGCGCGGCGCCGAGCGAATGGCCGGCCGAAAGCAGCCCCATGGCCAGACCCATCCGGTGCAGCCCCAGACGGTCGGCGACCAGCCCGGCCGTGGGGGCGACGGTCGAATAGTCGAACAGGCCGAACAGCACCGCGAAGATCAGCAGCAGGCCGTAATCGTCGCCGATGAACACCAGCAGCACCAGCGCCGCCGCCCGGCCGGCATAGATCACCGCCAGCAGCCGGCCGCGATCGATCCGGTCCCCCAGATGGCCCGCCAGGATCATGCCACCCAGATTGACCGCGCAAAGCACGCCATAGGCCGTGGCCGAGGGCAGCGGCGGAAAGCCGCAGAGTGCGGCATAGGGCATCAGATGCACCTCGATCACGCCCGAGGTGGTGATGCCGCAGATGAAAAAGCTCCAGAACAGCGCGTGGAAGACCGGGTTGGTGGCCAGGAAGCCGATCCGCCGGCCCATGGGCTCGACAGCCGGTGCCGCACCCCCAGGGGCCGCCGCCGCGGCACGGGCGCGGGGCAGCAGCACGAAGGCCGCCACGGCCGCCACGCCGGCCGCTATGGCGAGACCGATGAAGCCGGTGCGCCAGTCATCCGCCGTCATCCAGACCGACAGGATCGGCACCAGGGCAAGCTGCCCGGCCGTGGCGCCGGCGGTCGCGATGCCGGTGGCGAAGCCGCGTCGGGCGGCCGGCACCATCAGCGCCACCGCGGTCGCCACCACATGGGTCGCCACCGCGCCGAAACCGATGCCGCCCACCACCGAAAAGGCCAGGATCAGCATCACCGGCCCGTCGGCCAGAGAGATCAGCCCGGCCGCGGCGGCCACCATCACCAGCCCGGCACCCAGCAGGCGGCGGGGGCCATGGCTGTCGGTCAGAAGGCCGGCGGTCGGCGCCAGCAGGGCCATCACCACCAGGGCGAGCGCGCCGGCATTGGACACCTCGGTCCGGCTCCAGCCTTCCGCCTGTTCCCAGACCGGCATGGCAAGGCCCAGCGCCGCGCGGGTCGAGAAGGCGAGGCCGAGCGACAGGAAACCGATGATCACGACGGTCCAGGCAGCCAGGCCGAAACCGGGCTGACGCGGCAATGGAGAGGCGGCGGACATGGGGCGGGAGGCTCCGCGAGAGATGAAACTGCGCGGCATTTAGCCGCGGCGGGCAAGCTTCGTCATCATCTCAATGCCGGCCGCGATCCCATACCCCCGTCCATCTTCGGGCAAGGCGAAGCCCAACTTGCCCTCGGCCCCCGTCGCATCACGCAAAAAAGGCCGGCCGATCAACCGCTGATCGGCCGGCTAACTCCCGGAAACGAGCCGCGGCGGGGACGAAGGAGATGGCCGCGACAGAATGATCATGTCGTTCTATGAGTGAACACGCAAGTAGATTTTTTCTTTGGCTTATTCATTATAATTTAATTTCAAGATATGTGATGCATGAATGCTGTGATCCGGCCCCTCCCGCGGACGCATGTCTGCAGGGGCGGCCGGCCCCCCGACCATCGGAGGGGGTCCACACCCTTGACTTGAACCATGTTTTACCCGATCAACTCTTTCAACGGGACCCGGTGGGAAATTACGCGGACGATGGCCCGGGCATCCCGATAATTATTGCATCCAGGCGCAAGCCGTCCGCAGCCAGGGGGAAACGACCATGTCCGATCAGGCCGCCGCCAAGATCGCCGCGCTGCTGACCGTCACCGAACGCTTCGATCCGCCGGCGCGTGTCGTCGAGGCCGCGACGGTCAAGGATCCCAAGGCCTATGTCGCCGCCGCCAATGCCGACCCGCTGGCCTATTGGGCGGAGCGGGCGCAGAGCCTGACCTGGACGAAGCCCTGGGACGAGGTCTGCCGCTTCGAGATGCCGGACCATCAGTGGTTCACCGGCGGGCGCACCAACATCTCGATCAACTGCCTGGACCGCCATGTGCAGGCGGGGCGCGGCGATGCCAAGGCCATGACCTTCGTCTCGGAAAACGGCGAAGAGCGCAGCTTCACCTATGCCGAGGCGCTGGCCGAGGTCTGCCGCATCGCCAACGGGCTGAAAAGCCTGGGCGTCGCCCGCGGCGACCGGGTGGTCATCTACATGCCGCTGACCCCGGAAGGCGTGTTCTCGATGCATGCCTGCGCGCGCATCGGCGCGGTGCATTCCATGGTCTATGCCGGCATGGGCGAAGGTGCGCTGAAAAAGCGCATCCAGGACAGCGGCGCGAAAGTGGTGCTGGTTTCCGACGCCACCTGGCGGCGGGGCAAGATCGTCGACCTGAAGGGCATCGTCGACCGCGCGCTTGCGGGCGACGACGCGCCGAAGCTGGATCATGTCGTGGTGCTCTCGCGCACGGGTCGCGAGGTTGCGGCCGGCGAGGTCGATTTTGCGTCCCTCATCGCCCATCAGCCCGACTTCATCGAGGCCGAGGAGATGGAGGCGGAAGACCCCCTCTTCATCCTGTACACCTCGGGCACGACCGGCGCGCCCAAGGGCGTGGTCCATGTCCATGGCGGCTATATGGTCGGCTGCGACACGCTGATCCGCACCTTCTTCGGCGTGACGCAGGATTCGGTCTGGTGGTCGCT
The DNA here is from genome assembly GCF_039634785.1 of Tistrella mobilis. NCBI lineage: Bacteria > Pseudomonadati > Pseudomonadota > Alphaproteobacteria > Geminicoccales > Geminicoccaceae > Tistrella > Tistrella mobilis. The sequence goes on from NZ_JBBIAB010000019.1 coordinate 47,037, forward strand.
GTCGGATATCGGCTGGATCGTCGGCCATTCCTACATCGCCTATGGCCCGATGCTGGTCGGCTGCCATCAGATCATCCGCGAGGGCACGCCCGACTACCCGGATGCCGGCGTCACCTGGGACGTGGTCGACCGCTTCGGGGTGACCGAAATGTTCACGGCACCCACGGCGGTGCGGATGTGGATGCGGTTCGGCAGCGATTTCGTGAAGAAATACTCCCGCCGCAGCCTGAAGGTCATGGCCTGTGCGGGTGAACCGCTGAACCCCGAGGCCTGGTCCTGGGCGCAGCGCGAGATCCTGTCGGATGACGGCGAGGCCTTTGCGCATTGCGTCGACAACTTCTTCCAGACCGAGGTGGCGAGCCCGATGCTCGGCACCTATCCGGCCATGGCCACCCGCCCCGGCCGCGCCGGCATCGCCATGCCGACACTGCTCGCCCGCATCGTCGACCCCGAGACCGGAGCCGACGTCCCCAATGGTCAGGGCGGGCTGTTCGTGGTGGAAAAGCCCCTGCCCTACATGCTGCGTACGGTCTGGGGCGACCCCAGGCGCTATGCCAGCTATTGGTCGGAGCGCCTCGGCGGCTATGTCACCGGCGATCTGGCGGTGCGGGACGATGAAGGCTATATCGCCCTGCTCGGCCGGTCCGACGACGTGATCAACGTTGCTGGCCACCGCATCGGCACCGCCGATGTCGAAAGCTCTCTGGTCGGCCATCCGGCCGTCGCCGAGGCCGCCGTGGTCGGCCTGCCCGACGAGTTGAAGGGCGAGAAGATCAAGGCCTTCGTGGTGGTGCGCGCCGGCGAAACCGGCGATCAGGCCCTGGTGGCGAAGCTGGTCGCCCATGTCCGCGAGGATCTGGGCCCGATCGCCCAGCCCTCGGAACTGGTGATCGTCGACAAGCTGCCCAAGACCCGGTCGGGCAAGATCATGCGGCGCCTGCTCAAGGCCCGCGAGCTGGGCCTGCCCGAGGGCGACACCTCGACCCTCGACGAATGATCCGCTCTGCGGAATTATAGCGATCCGGGCGCGACTGCCTTGCGGGTGGTCGCGCCTTCAGGTTTTCAGGACCATCCGGAGAGACCGCCCCATGTCGGCCGAGAGCACCCCGTCGAAATACGACACCAACCTCGATCGCAACCCGGCGAATTATCAGCCGCTGACCCCGCTCTCGCTGCTGGAGCGCACGGCCGACGTCCATCCCGACCGGGTGGCGGTGATCCATGGCGATCAGCGCTGGACCTATCGCGAACTCTATGCCCGCTGCCGGCGCCTGGCCTCGGCGCTGGCGGCGCGGGGCATCGGCTATGGCGACACGGTCTCGATCATGGCGCCCAACACCCCTGCCATGCTGGAAGCCCATTACGGCGTGCCGATGACCGGGGCGGTGCTGAACGAGCTGAACATCCGGCTCGATCCGGAAGCGCTGGCCTTCATCCTGAAGCATGCCGAAACCAAGGTGCTGTTCACCGACCGCGAATTCAGCGGCGTGATCAAGGCCACGCTGGAGCTGCTGGACGACAGGCCGCTGGTGATCGACATCGACGATCCGGCGATCACCCATGGCGAGTTCCTGGGCGAGATCGAATACGAGGCCCTGCTGGCCGAAGGCGACCCCGACTATGCCTGGCAGATGCCGGCCGACGAATGGCAGTCGATTTCGCTGGGCTATACCTCGGGCACCACGGGCGATCCCAAGGGCGTGGTCTACAGCCATCGCGGTGCCTGGATGAACGGGGTCAACAACATCCTGACCTGGGATCTGCCCAAGGGCTCGGTCTATCTCTGGACCCTGCCGATGTTCCACTGCTCGGGCTGGTGCTTCCCCTACACCATGGTCGCGGCCGCGGGCACCCAGGTCTGCCTGCGCCGGGTTGAAGCCAAGGCGATCTTCGATGCGATCGAGACCCACGGCGTCACCCATCTCTGCGGTGCGCCCACCGTGCTCGGGCTGCTGGTCAATGCGCCCGCCGAGGTGAAGCGGAATTTCGACCACAAGATCCAGATGATGACTGCGGCCTCCGCCCCGCCCTCTTCGGTGATCGCGGGCATGGAGGCGATGGGCTTCGAGATCACCCATGTCTATGGCCTGACCGAGGTCTACGGCCCGGTGGTGGTCTGCGAATGGAAGCCCGAATGGGATGCGAAGCCGCTGGAGGAACGCGCCCGGATCAAGGCCCGCCAGGGCGTGCGCTACGCCCTGCAGCAGGGGCTGACGGTCGCCGATCCGGAAACCCTGGAACCGGTACCGGCCGACGGGCAGACGATGGGCGAGGTGATAATGCGCGGCAACATCACCATGAAGGGCTACCTCAAGAACAAGTCTGCCACCGACAAGGCCTTCGCCGGCGGCTGGTTCCATTCCGGCGATCTGGGTGTGATGCACCCCGACGGCTATATCGAACTCAAGGACCGGTCGAAGGACATCATCATTTCGGGCGGCGAGAACATTTCCTCGATCGAGGTCGAAGAGGTGCTCTACAGCCATCCGGCCGTGATGGAAGCCGCGGTCGTGGCCCGGCCCGACGAGAAATGGGGCGAGACGCCCTGCGCCTTCATCACCCTGAAGCCGGATTCCACCGCCACCGAAGCCGAGATCCGCGAGCACTGCGCGAAGCACCTGGCCCGCTTCAAGCTGCCCAAGACCTTCGTCTTCACCGACCTGCCCAAGACCTCGACCGGCAAGGTGCAGAAATTCGTGCTGCGCGAACGCGCGCGAGGGCTGTAAGACGCCGACAGCCGGCCCGGACATACGAAAACCCCTGCCGTCCTATCCGGGCGGCAGGGGTTTCGCGGGATCGCGGGGGTCTTCATCGGCCGTATCGGCGCTGGGCGGCCGCGGCCTGATCGCCGCAGCGCAGGCCGGCATCCCGCCGGCGGGCACTACGGCCTCGGATAGGCGGGTCTACCGGTCAGTTGATCTCCAGCCGCGAGATCTCTTCCTTGACTTTCAGCTTGCTGCGCTTCAGCTCGGCGATCGCGTGGTCGTCGGGCTTCGGTCGGATGTACTCGCTGTGCAACGCCTCGTCGAGAGCGGCATGCTTCTGCTTCAAGGCTTCGACACGCGCCTGAACGCTCATGGACACCTCCGTTGCGCAATACCATCTTGGACCGGGACAGGCGGCCACGTCCCGTGGCACGGCCCGATCCCTTACACAGGGCGACCCCTCAGAAAGTTACGTGGATATGACGACGGACGGCTTCAACCCCCCTGATGACGGTTCGATGACGGCAATGAATGGCATGGGCCGGCCCGGGCCCCGCCGTCTGATCGTCGGCATCTCGGGCGCCTCGGGCGTCGTCTACGGTATCCGCCTGTTGCAGTTGCTGAAATCGGCCGGAATCGAGAGCCATCTGGTGATGAGCAAGGCGGCCGAGATGACGGTCGCCTATGAAACCGATCTGCGCATCGCCGAGGTAAAGGCGCTGGCCCACACGGTCCATGATCCGCGCGATGTGGGCGCCGCGATCTCCAGCGGCTCGTTCCGCACGCTGGGCATGGTGGTCGCCCCCTGCTCGATCCGCAGCCTGTCAGAAATCGCCTATGGCAACACCACCGGCCTTCTGACCCGGGCCGCCGATGTGGTGCTGAAGGAACGCCGCCGGCTGGTGCTGATGGTCCGCGAAACCCCGCTGCATCTGGGCCATCTGCGCGCCATGACCCAGGCCGCCGAAGCCGGCGCCATCATCGCCCCGCCGGTGCCGGCCTTCTATGCAAAGCCCGACAGCCTGCAGGCGATGATCGACCACACCCTCGGCCGGGTGCTGGACCTCTTCGACATCGACACGCCGGGGCTGAAGCGGTGGGGGGAGACGGCAGCCACTCCGGATAAGGCACAGGCTGATCTATAGATGCAACATGTTGCAACATAACAGATTTTTACACGAAACCTGTCGGCACTTAGCCTGACTCCCGCATCCGAAGGTATTCCGCGCCAGCCTGGAACGGAGGCCTTCGGCCAGCATTTACAGCGGGAGTTTGCCCCATGAAGTTCGTCCTGCCGATCCCCGTCCCGGTCGATGGCAACGGCACGCCCTACCCGTTCACCCGGCTTCATCTGTTCGATGCCGGCACCACCACGCCCAAGACGGCCTGGGTCGATGCCGCCCATACCGCCACCCACAGCCATCCGATCCTGTCCGACGCGGATGGCCGTTTCCCCGAGATCTGGCTGGATGATGCCCCGGCAGCCGCCCGGCTCGGCCGTACCGACGGCACCCTGATCTGGTCGGCCGACCCGGTCGGTGGCGGTGTCGAATATCCCGCTCATCTGGATGGGTTGAGAGCCTGGCCGGTGCTGAGCGGCGCGGTCTATGTCCACGGCCACGACCTGCCCGGTGATGGTGGTGGCGGCTGGTTCGTCTACGATCCCGCTTCAACCGCAGCCGATGACGACGGTATCCTGGTCAAACCCGACGCGGTCGCCGGCACCAGCCCCGGCCGCTGGCGGCGAAGCTTCGAAGGGCCGATCTATGCCGCCTGGTATGGCTGCCGCCCGCGCAGCCTGACCAGTTCCGAGGGCGTCGTCAATTCGGCGGCCCTGAACAGGGCGCTCGCCGCCTCTCGCCATGTGATCCTGCCCCAGGGTGAGATCCCTCTCGCGGGCGGACACCGTATCAACAAGACGGTTCTCGAAGGCAGCGGTACCAGCGTCACCATGCTGGTCCACACCGGCGGCCATCAGTACTGCCTGATGCTCGAAACCCTGGACACGCTCAAAAATCGGGATTGCCCGCGCGGCTGGGGCATTCGCGACTTCTCGGTCATCAAAAAGGCCGGCGTGACCGGTGGCCACACCGGCATCTGTGTCACCGGCGCCATGTTCACCGTCAACCAGCGCATCCGCGTGTCGGACTACGCCCATCCGGCGGACATCTCCATCCACTTCCTGAACGGGGTCCCGGATTTTGGTCTGCCACCGGATTTCGGCGACCCGAAGGAATTTCTGTACAGCGAATACACCATCTTTGAAGACTGCGTCACCGCCAACACCGTTCGCGGCGTCCTCTTTGAAACCAGAGAGGCCAACGGATCCTTCCACGGCTGCCGTGTCGTCAGGCATGTCCATTGCGAGATGCCCTGGGACACGTCGCTCGAGTCCGTCGGTATCGAGGTCCGGCGTAACCCCGGTCAGGAAGGCAACGCGACCGCCACGCTCTATAACGGCGAGATCGATCTGAGCGTCTATCTGTCCTCGACCAATTCACGCAACACCGGCGGTGAGGCGCTGCGCTGCGGCCTGCTGGTAAGTGCCCGGCTCCAGGAATCGAAGATTTCGGTTCGCGGTGAAGGTGTGGGCGGCGATATCGCGCGCTGGAGCGCCGGGCGGACGTTCACCATCGCGGCCGGCAAGCAGGCCATGGTGATCCCGCCACTCGGCACGGCGACGGGCCTGATGTATAGCGCCACTCAGAGTGGCCAGACATCGACCATCGAACCCGACTGGCCACTGGTCCCTGGCGGACAGGTGACCGACGGCACCATCACCTGGACGGCCATTCCGGGCGTCTGGCTGATGTATCTGGAAGACGATGCCAATCTCCGTGATAACCGGGTCGCCTTGGCAGGTGTTGCCTCGAGCACCCGCTACTTCCTGGAAAAGCTTCCCTTTTCGATCACCGAGCCGTCGGGTTTCAACCCCAAAGACCCGGCAGCACCGGTGAATGAATGGAATATCTACGGCAGCTGGTCGATCGGCGTCCGTCCGACGGAGGCCCTGCATCAGGCGACGGTTTCAGCCCCTTATGGACGCGACGGCCTGCTGATCGACATGGGCGGGCACAACACCACCGCCCCGCTCACCCTGCGCAACGGCGAACTGACCGTCATCGACGGGCAGCCCCATATGCGGGTTCGGTATTACGAGGGGGCTTCCAATCTTGAAACGCCTGAGACCCGGCGTCTGATCCCGACGCTCGACTCCGACGCCAACTGGTCAGGCACGCCGCGCTTCATCAACGGCATGCAGCTGGGCATGTGGCATGAACTGCGGCATGTCGACATCGCCGCCTCTCCCTGGCTCTGGAACACCGAAGTGAAGCGGGGCGACATCCGCTTCAGACTGAACCCGGCGGCTGGCGGCAACATCGGCTGGGTGGTGGTGACCAGCGGTCACATGGTGCAGTTCGCCTGGGCGACGGGCGAAACGGTCGCGATCGGTGACTTGCGCTATAACGGCACCAAGGCCTACAAGGCCACCACAGACGGCACCACCGGCACCACGCCGCCGACGCACACCTCGGGCACTGCCAGCGACGGCGGCGTCACCTGGGAACATCTCGGCACGCGTGCCGTCTACAAGAACTGGGGGGCCATCGAGGCCTGATCGGCTCCTGTCGCGCCATCCGGGTGGCGGTGTCAGCCTTGCCGGCGCCGCCACCCCACCAGTTGCCGGATCTTGTCGTCCGCCCCCGGTCCCGCCACGGCGGTGATTTCCTGCGGGCGGAGGGGGCGGCCGTCTTCGGAGCGGACCGCCATCTGCGCCACCGGGCGGCCGGTGGCGGTTTCGGTCAGAAACATGCGCTCGCCGCCGGGATCCGGGGTCCAGCGCTCGCCCCAATGGAGCAGCGCCACCATCACCGGATAGAGGCCGAGCCCCTGTTCGGTCAGGCGGTATTCATAGGACCGGCCGTCGGTGGGCGACGGGGTCTTGCGCAGGATGCCCGCCTCGGTCATCTGCTTCAGGCGGGTGGAGAGCACGCTCGACGACAGGCCCAGATGGTCCTGGAAGGCGTCGAAGGTGCGCATGCCGTTGAAGGCGTTGCGCAGGATCAGGAAACCGTCGATCGACCCCACCACGTCGAGCGCATGGGCGATGCTGCAATTCATCCGATCGAGCGGTTCCCGCGCCACCGTGCTCCCCCTCCCGCGTGCTCTCCTCCCGGCCCGGATATCAGCCGGCGATCATGCCGGCGAGGCGCTGATTGATCAGGCCTTCGGCCTCGGACATGATCCGGTCGATCAGCTCCTGACAGCTCGGCACGTCGTGGATCAGGCCGGCGACCATGCCGCAGCTCCAGGCGCCGGCATCCATCTCACCCTCGATCATCACCCGCGGATAGACGCCGGCCACCAGATCGTGGATGTCGTCGATCTTGAGGTCGGCTCCCTTTTCGCGCTCGATCTCGACCAGCCGGTCGACCGCGGCGTTGGCCAGCACGCGCTCGGTATTGCGCAGCGGGCGCATGACCAGGCGGGTATCGAGTTCGGTCGCGGCCACGATCGCCTGCTTGACGTTCTCGTGGACCGGCGCCTCTTTGGTCGCGATGAAGCGGGTGCCCATGTTCATGCCGTCGGCGCCCAGCGCCAGCGCCGCCACCAGGCTGCGCGCATCGGCCATGCCGCCCGAGGCGACGAAGGGGATGGTCAGCTCTTCCGCCGCCCGCGGCAGCAGGATCATGTTGGGGATGTCGTCTTCACCCGGATGACCGCCGCATTCGAAGCCGTCGACGCTGACCGCGTCGCAGCCGATCTTCTCGGCCTTCAGCGCATGGCGGACCGAGGTGCATTTATGGATCACCTTGATCCCCGCCGCCTTCAGCGCCGGCATATAGGCCTCGGGGCTGCGGCCGGCCGTCTCGACGATCTTCACCCCGCCTTCGACGATCGCCTGGATGTATTCCGGATAGGGCGGCGCCTGGAAGGTCGGCAGAAAGGTCAGGTTCACGCCGAAGGGCTGGTCGGTCATCTCGCGGGCCCGCGCGATCTCGCGCGCCAGAAGCTCGGGCGTCTTCTGAGTCAGGCCGGTGATGATGCCGAGCGCACCGGCATTCGACACTGCGGCTGCCAGTTCGGCGAAGCCCACATAATGCATGCCGCCCTGGATGATCGGATGCCGGATGCCCAGCAGTTCCGTGATGCGCGTCTTCATGAGGCGTTCCTGCCTTCCCGTTCAGGACCGGGGCCTTCGATGGCCCCCGTGTCATTTAGCTTCGATTTTCGAAGCTATCTCCGGGCGCGACGGAAGGCAAGCCCGCGACGGGCGGCACGGCATCACGGGTGGCGCGGATCATCAGGTCGCGCCAGGCCGCCATCGGCCGGACCGGCGCATCGGCGGCAAGCGTCAGACCGGGGGTCAGCCCCTCGGCCTGGAAGGCGCGGATCAGGCCGGCATCGCGGGCGATCACATGGATCGGCACGCTGTGCGGGGCATCGGCCGGGGTGACCAGCGGCGGCTGGTGGTCGCCGACCACGATCATCAGGGCATCTTCCGGCATGCGCTCCACGGCCCAGCGGCCGACCAGGGCCAGGGTATAGTCCAGCGCATTGGCATAGCGTTCCGCCCAGACGGCCGTGTCGCGGGCAAAGGGCTGGCCCTCGGGCGGGGCCGCGGTCTCGAAGATCCACCCGCCGGCGGCGCCCGCCATCGACCAGTCGTCGAGCAGCGGCGGCAGCGGCCCCCAGGGGTGATGGCTGGTGATCATGGCGAATTCGAGGAAGAGCGGCGGCCGGTCGACGGGTGCCTGTTCCTCGGCGGCATAGCGGTCCAGCGCATACTGATCCGGCACCGTCGGCCAGCCGAAAGCCGGGCCGCGATAGTCGAGTGCCGCCGCATCCATCACCCGGTCATAGCCGAAGGCGGCCGCCTCGGGCCAGGTTTCGCGGATGGCCGGCATCAGCGCCACCGTCCGCCAGCCGGCGCGGCCGAACAGATCGACCAGCGTCGTGCGCCCGGCCGAGAGCGCATAGTCATAGGCCCGCTGCCGGTCGAGCGTCAGGCCCGAAAGCAGCGTGCCATGGGCCAGCCAGGACTGGCCGCCGACGACGGGGCTGTCCAGCCAGCCGCTCACCACCCGGAAGCCCGCGGCATCGAGCCTGTGCCCCAGATCCGCCAGCCGCCGGCCCACCGCATCGCGGATCCGCGGATCGTGATGGGCCGACCAGCCATAGCTTTCCATGAAGAACAGGTTCACGTCGCGGCCGCGCAGCCGCGGAAACAGGGCCGGCCCCGGCAGGTGAGCTGCGGGATCATCCGCCACCGCCGCGGCAAGCTCCGCCTCGATCCGGGCCCGTGCCTTCAACGCATCGGCCTGGAAGGCGGCGAGCCGCAGCGCCCCCGCCCCCACCGGTCCGCCGGTCTGGCTGGCGGCCCCGACCACCTGGCCCAGCGCCAGCATGCCGCCCAGCACCGCGACGGTCATCGCCGGCCGGCGGCCGCCGGTCAGATGGCGCCGGGCCAGGATCTGGCCGCGCCGGGCGAGCAGATAGACCGCCACCGCCGGCAGGATCCAGAAGCCGAGCACGGCGGCGAGCCGCGCCGGATCACCCGCCAGCACATCCCAGAGCGCCGGCATCAGATAGAGATCGCGACCGAGATCGAGCGGCCGGCCCGCGGCGGCATGGGCGACCAGATCGGCGCCGCGCAGCAGCACCAGTGCCGCCAGACCGGCCGCCGCCAGCCGGAGCAGGAAACCCGGCAGCCAGCGTTCGGCCTGTGCCGGGCTGCGGGCCAGGCCGCTGCCGCGGGTGACGGGAAAGCCCCCCGGCAGGGCCAGGGCGAGCAGGATGACCGCCGCCACCTCGACCGACAGGCGGAAATGGGCCGGCGTGAACCAGGCATCGAAGCGCGCCGGCATGTTGACCAGCAGGCCGGCCAGGATCCAGACCAGCAGCAGGCGGGCAAGGCCGGCAGCGAAGCTTGTGGGGGGCTGTCTCACCGCGGGGCGATCCTCGGCAGCACGGGAGGCGGGGGCGCAGAAGGCGGGGGCGGCAGGCAGACGCCCTGGAAGTGGAAGAAGATGGGCCGACGCCATACGTGATCAAGCCCATACGCGGTCAAGACGGGGCGCGGTCAAGACGGGGCACGGTCAAGGCGGGGCGCGATCAGGCCCGGCCTTCCGTCTCCCCCCGCGGAATGGCCGGGCCCATGCTGGCCACCAGCCCGTCCCGCACCCGGGCCCAGCCGTCGGGCAGGGCCACCAGCAGCGTCCCATAGAGATCCAGCATGCGGGCAAAGGCGGTGCGGCCGTCTTCCCCCGCGCCGAGCGGCCGGGCGAGGCCGTCCAGCACCGGTGCCAGGGCATCGAGCATGGCGGTCTCTGCCGCAATCTCGTGGGCGAGCAGGCCGTCGCCGATCGCCCGGGCACGATCCGCCGCCATGCCGGCCATGACCGGGGCATCGCCGCGCAGCCGCCGGCGCAGGGCGCGCAGCGGCCGCACCACCTCGGCCCGCCAGCCGGCGGCTGCCGCATCCAGCGCCGCAATGCCATGCGCGTCCAGCCGGCGGCCGGTTGCGGCCACATGGTGGAAGGCCAGGATCAGCACCACATCGGCGCCATGGCCGTCCTGGGCCTCAAGACAGACCTCGCGCGCCGACGGCCGGCCATAAACCGCATGGGCATGGCGGCCAAGGGGGGTTTGCGGCGTGGAGGGGGCAGGCACGGGGCTGGGCATGATGCGCATCTTCCGGCAATGTCTTGAGAGGGGGCGTGCTGGGCTTATGCGTCGGCGCGAGTATACACGGCCGGGCGGTGTTTGTATGATCCGCGGCCCCCGATCCCTCCTGAAGGTCCGGCAGCCGCGCCGGCCCGATCCGCCAGAGACAGAAGGACAAGGCTTCATGACCGGAACGCCCGCCGGAACGCCCGCCGCCACCTCTCCCCTGGTCGGCATCGTGATGGGCAGCCAATCCGACTGGGCCACCATGCGCCATGCCGCGGTGCTGCTGGAACGTTTCGGCATCCCGCACGAGGTGCGCATCGTTTCGGCCCATCGCACGCCGCAGCGCATGGCCGATTACGCCGCCGCCGCGCGCGGCCGGGGCCTGCAGGTCATCATCGCCGGTGCCGGCGGCGCCGCCCATCTGCCGGGCATGATCGCCGCCCAGACCAGCGTGCCGGTCTTCGGCGTGCCGGTGCAGAGCAAGGCGCTGAACGGCATGGACAGCCTGCTGTCGATCGTGCAGATGCCGGCCGGCATCCCCGTCGGCACGCTGGCGATCGGCGAGGCGGGCGCCAAGAATGCCGCCCTGCTCGCCGCCGCCGTGGTCGCCAACCACGATGCCGCCGTGCTGGAGGCGCTGGAAGCCTTCCGCGCCGAGCAGACCGACGGCGTGGCGCTGGAACCGGTCGACGACCAGGCCTGAGCCGCCTTCTCATCTTCCCTCACCCTGTACGGACGACCCCGATGACCGATCGCACCACCACCCCCGCCCCGCTCGCCCCCGGTTCGGTGATCGGCATCATGGGCGGCGGACAGCTTGGCCGGATGGCTGCGATCGCGGCCGCGCGGATGGGCTACAAGGTCCATGTCTATGCCCCCGAAGCGGAAAGCCCGGCCGCCGAGGTGGCCGATGCCTGGACCCGTGCGGCCTGGGATGATGCGGCCGCCCTCGACGCCTTCGCGGCCGCCGTGGATGTGGTGACCTTCGAGTTCGAGAACGTGCCCGCGGCAAGCGTCGCCGGGCTGGCGGCGAAGCGCCCGGTGCGCCCGGCCTGGACGGTGCTGGAGACCACCCAGGACCGCCTGTCCGAGAAGGATTTCGTCAACCGGCTGGGCATCGGCACGGCGCCCTATGCCCGGGTGGACGATGTCGACGGGCTGGTGGCCGCGATCGAGAGGCTGGGCCGGCCGGCCATCCTGAAGACCCGCACGCTCGGCTATGACGGCAAGGGTCAGGCCCGCATTGCGGCCGAGGGCGACATCCGCGCCGCGGCCGAGGCCGCCTTCGCAACGATCGGTGGCCGGCCGGCGATCCTTGAAGGCATGGTCGATTTCGGCTGCGAGATCTCGGTCATCGTCGCCCGCTCTCCCGCAGGCGAGGTGCGCTGCTTCGAGCCGGCCGAGAACGAGCATCGCAACGGCATCCTGCATCTGAGCCGCGTGCCGGCGCGGGTGGCCGAGGCCACCGCCGTCGAGGCGCAGCGCATCGCGCTGGCGCTGGCCGATGCCTTCGGTCTGGAGGGGCTGCTGGCGGTGGAGATGTTCGTCACCCGCGACGGCCGGGTGCTGGTCAACGAAATGGCGCCGCGGCCGCATAATTCGGGACACTGGTCGTTCGACGCCGCCGCGACCAGCCAGTTCGAGCAGTTCATCCGCGCGGTCGCCGACCTGCCGCTGGGCGATCCCGCGCGGCTGGTCGATGCCGAAATGGAAAACCTGCTGGGCGACGATGTCGACCGCTGGCGCGAGATCCTGGCCGAGCCGCGCGCCAAGCTGCATCTCTACGGCAAGAGCGAGGCCAAGCCGGGCCGCAAGATGGGGCATGTCACCCGGCTCGGCACCGCGCGCAGCTGACGGGCGGGCGGGGGCTCAGCGCCCCCGCATCCGCAGGGAATTGCGGCCGGCGAAGCGGCTGCCGCCGGGCAGGAAGCGGCGCGGATCGGGCAGCATCTTTTCCACCCGGCCGCGGACCTTCTGGATGCGCATCACATCGGCAATCCGCCGGTCCAGGAAGGCGCGGGTGTCGGCGAAGCCTTCGCTTCTGTCGTCCAGCCAGACCGCGAGCGTCGAGCTGTAGACCGCAGCCAGGGTCGCGCGCTTGGTGTAGAAGCTGAAATCGGTCGCGGTGTCGCCCGCCGCCCACCACATCGCATCGACCGTGCGATAGAGCGTCTTCAGGCCGAGGGCGGCATTCTGCGGCAGGGCGAGCAGGCCGAGCGCGGTGCGGATCGCCTCGCGATGGGGCAGGTTCTGCTCCAGCCGCACCAGAACCGCGGTGGTGATGCGGCTGCGGATCGGCAGCGACGGCAGATCGATCCGCTCCAGCTCCGCCGCCATCCGCCGGTCGGCATAGTCGCAGAAATGCACGATCAGATCGATCCGCCCGCGCGGGAACAGCCGGCGGGTGGCGGCGGCGTCGAAGCCGGCGGCCTGGCCGGCGCGACGGACCAGGTCATCCGTCCAGCCGTCGAAGGGCACATCGGGCAGCGCCTGTTCCAGCACCGCATCGCGGTCGCGGAGCAGCTGCGGCACGCCGGCTTCAAGCTCCCCCGCCCCGCCGGTTTCGGTATCTGAGGGCGGCAGAACCCCGGCCTCGTCGTCAGCGCCCGTCTGGTCGCGGGTACGTCCGTCGTCTGCGGTCATCTTCCGTCTCCCTCAGGATCGGCATGGTCGTCGCGGCACCATGCCAGATCAGCTAGCGTCGCAAGCCTGCGCCGTCAACGGGTCATGCCGCCGCATAAGCCGCATCGAAGAAGGCGCGTTCCGCCGAAACCGCGCGCCGGAACAGATCTTCGACCCGCGCCCGGGCCGCATCATCCAGCATGGGGCCCACCCGGTCGAGTTCCGAGACCAGCCAGCCCACGAACTCCCGGAAGAACGGGTTGTCGTGGAGCGTGATCCATTCGGCATGCTCGAAGCGCGGCGGCAGGCGGCCTCCGGCCCGCTCGGCCCAGGAGAGATAGCTCCATTCCGCCACCACCAGCACCGCCAGACAGCAGGCATAGTCGGCCGTCAGCCGCGCCTCGGCCATCAGCGCCTTGAAGGTGGCGGTTGCCGGGTGGTCGGGCAGGTCCGCCCGCATCGCCTCGTCCACGCCCAGTGCCTTGAAGGCCCGGAGGAAATAGTCGTTCTCGTCGCTGGTGACCATGGCGGCGAAGCGGCAGAGCGGGATCCGCGCCTCGAAGCGGTCGGCCGAGGCGATGGCCGCGCCCAGCAGGGCCACGAATGCGTCGATGAACCGGTGATCCTGAACCAGATAACGGGCGAGCACCGCATCATCCAGCGTGCCGGCGATCAGCTCGTCGGTGAAGCGGTGGCCGGTGACCGCGCTCCAGTCGGGCTCGGCGGCGGCACGCAGGCTGAGGCTGAAACGCGCCTCGGCGGGGCTGGCGGACATCTGGCATCTCCCTGGGTCTTCTGATCCGGCCACACGCCCTTGCCGGCGTGGGCCCCTTCCCCTATACTCGGTTTCGAACAAACACGCACGCCGTCGGGATCTCGGGACGAGAGGCTGGGAGGCCACTCGTGCCGGCTTTCGTTTCGCAACGGTCGAATCGGTTTGACTTTCATCCGTCGCCCCGGTACCAAAGGCGGCCGATGGTCGCCGAGGGTTTCGGTGGTCGTGATCTGTCGCGGTGCTTCGCGACGGGCCCGGACGGAGGACGTCCGGACCGGGTTTCAATCGACTGACAAGACGGGTGTAGACTTGGTGCAGGTCATCGTTCGCGACAACAATGTCGACCAGGCGCTTCGCGCGCTGAAGAAGAAGATGCAGCGTGAAGGCATCTTCCGCGAGATGAAGATGCGTCGGCATTATGAGAAGCCGTCGGAGAAGCGCGCCCGTGAGGATGCGGAGGCCGTTCGTCGCGCCCGCAAGCTCGCGATGAAGCGTGCGCAGCGCGAGGGCCTGCTCTGAGCAGCAGGCGCGTTCCGCGCCCCGACGACCGGATGCATGCCCTGAAGCCGAACCGGCCAACGGCATGACATGCCTGCCGTTACGAAAGACCGCCCTCCTCGCGAGCGGCGGTTTTTTGTTGCCCGGATTCCGGTGACGGGTCTAGCTTCCGCCGGCGCCCTGCCGTGCCGCCCTCCCCCCCCGGTCGTGAAGGAAGCCCGATGATCCGGCATATCGTGATGTTCAGCGCAAAGACGCCGGCCGATCTCGCTGCGGTGCGCGACGGCCTCGCGATCCTGGGCGGCATTCCCCATGCCCGCCGCTTCGAGGTCGGCACGAATACCAAACGCGATGCGCTGTCGTCGGATGTCGATCTGATCGTCTATGCCGAGTTCGACGACGAGGCGGACCTCGCCGCCTACAAGGCCGACCCGCTTTATGCCGAATCGATCGCCCGCGTCCGCCATCTGCGCGATCTGCGCATCGTGGCCGATTATGTCGTCGAGGATGCCGTCATCGCCGACCGGCGCGGCTGAGACCGGGCAAAGCGCCCCGGCGTCTCTCCGGTCCAGCGCCGGAAGGCGCGGGTGAAGGCGGCGGCATCGGCATAGCCCAGCGCTATCGCCACCCGTTCGACCGCCGCCCCCTCGCCCAACAGTCGCCGGGCGCGTTCGGCCAGTGCTGCATCCCGCCGTTGCCGGAAGCTGGTTCCGGCCGCGGCCAGCCGCCTGCGCAACGACCGTTCCGACATCGCCAGCCGCCGCGCGGCCTGAACCAGATCGACCGGCGGCCCGGCCTCGTCGCGCAGCAGCACGTCGAGTGCCGCCACCGGGCCGCCGACGCTGCGCCTTGCCGCCTCGGCCAGAAAGGCCCGTTCCGCCGTGCGCGTGGCCACCGGATGGGCAAAGGGCAGCGGCCGACCGGCCAGGGCCGCATGATAGACCAGCCGATGTCCGCCGCCCCCGCCGAAGACGAGATGCGGCCCCAGAACCTCGTGGAAACGGTCCCGGTCCTGAACCTCCGGCGGCGGCGGAATGTCGATCCCTGCCGCCATCGGCATCACCGGGGCCGCCAGCAGATCGGCGGTGAGCACGGCGGTCGAGATCAGCCCGCGCGCCACCAGAAAGCGATGCACCGCACGCGGCAGAGAGACCAGGCCGTGATCGTCCAGGGTGAAGACGATCGCCTCCCCCGGCGGATATCGGGCGGTGATCGCACTGAACGACAGGCCGAGCGTCGGCAGCCGCGCCCAGAGGGCCAGGGCGTCGGCAAAGGCCGCGCGGGTCAGCATAGCCCAACCGAACAGGCCAAAGGCAGAGACGCGATAGCACAGCCCGGTTTCCAGCCCCAGCAGGGCCGGATCCTGGTCCGGCAGGGCGCGCAGCACCGCTTCGATCACCGCCAGTTCCTGCCAGGCCAGCACCGGGGCATCGGCCGGCCGCACGGCGTCCAGCCCGCCCGCGGCCGCGAGTGCAGCGGGATCGAGCCCGCGCCCGCGGGCCATCTCCAGGATGTTGACCACGCCCACCGGATCGCGCCGGTCGCCGGCATGGACCATCGCCACCCTCCTCGTCTTCAGCGGTCGATCTGGCCGATTTTATCAAGAATCCGGCCGGCTCCGCCATGGCCGCCCGGCCCTTCCGGCGGCACTCTCAACCTGTCGAAGCCGGCATCACGAACCGGCCGCCCGAAGGGAGGACATGCCCGATGACCGCCAATCCGTTCTTTTCGGCCAAACCGCCGACCGCCCGCAGCAATGCGCCCCGCCCGTCGGCCCATTTCACGGCCCGGCCCCTGACCGGTGCGCTGGGTGCAGACATCACCGGCATCAACGTCGCCACGGCCCCGGATGAAGCCATCGCCGATCTGCGTGCGGCCCTGGTCCATCATCAGGTGCTGGCCATTCGCGGGCAAAGCCTCGATCCGGCGGGCATGGAGCGGGTGGCGCTGCGCTTCGGCGCCTTCGGCCAGGATCCCTACGTGCGCCCCCTGCCCGGCTTCACCAATGTTCTGCGCCTGCTGAAAACGGCGGACGAGGCGCATCCCAATGTCTTCGGCGAGGCCTGGCACAGCGACTGGTCGTTCCTGGACACGCCGCCGGCCTTCACCCTGCTTTATGGCCACGACGTGCCCGACTGGGGCGGCGACACCATGTTCGCCAGCCAGATCCGCGCCTGCGAGGCGCTGAGCCCGGCCATGGTCCGGCTGCTGGAACCGCTGAAGGCGGTGCACAGCGCCCGGCGCGGTTATGGCCCCGCCAGCCGCGAGGCAGTGGCCGACCGGCTGCCCAATATGGACATCGTGGTCAGCGAGACCGCCATGGCCACCCGCCTGCACCCGGTGATCCGCACCCATCCCGAAACCGGCGCCCGCGCGCTCTATGTCAGCCCGGCCTACACCATCGGCCTCGACGGCTTCACCGATGCCGAGGCCGAAGCCCTCCTCGGCTACCTCTTCCAGCTCTCGGTCGACCCGCGCTTCACCTGCCGGGTGCGCTGGGAACCGGGCACGCTGACCATCTGGGACAACCGGTCCGTGCTGCACCTGCCGATCGGCGACTATCACGGCGCCCGCCGCGAGATGTACCGCACCACGGTGGCAGGGGATGAGCCGGTGTTGACGCCGGTGTAAGTGCAGGGGCGGGAGCCCGTCACCGTCCGGATCAACCGGTTCCGTCGTCAAGACCCCGATCATGGACGCGACCGGCCCTTGCATCTGCCATCCCGCGATGCAGGCGCTCTGCGTTTCGCGGAGAGCGGAGCAAATGAAGGGTCTCGATGAGACCTCCCCAGCTACGACGCGACAGGATCACGACCGGCTCTCGTCCATCAGAGCGGCTGACAAGGACGGGCTCTCCGCCATGTGCGACTTCATCACAGATGGCATCAAGAGACTCTGCAAACTCGCGCTGATTGACGATGCGCATGTCACCTCTCCGGAGCCGCACCTCTTTCTGCAGTTTACGAAAAAACGCGGCCCCCGTCTCCGGAGGCCGCGTTTTTCGTCGTCTGATGCGTCGTCGTGGACGCGGTCGGGCGGTGCCTGATCAGGCGTGCTCGATCGCCTTCACGATTTCCTCGGTCATCTTCTTGGCGTCGCCGAAGAGCATCATGGTGTTGTCGCGGAAGAACAGCTCGTTCTCGACGCCGGCATAGCCCGAGGCCATGCTGCGCTTGATGAACAGCACCGTGCCCGCGCGCTCGACGTCCAGGATCGGCATGCCGTAGATCGGGCTTGCCGGGTCGGTCTTGGCCGCCGGGTTGGTCACGTCGTTGGCGCCGATGACGAAGGCGACGTCGGTCGAGGCGAAGTCGCGGTTGATGTCTTCCAGCTCGAACACCGCGTCATAGGGCACATTGGCTTCGGCCAGCAACACGTTCATATGGCCGGGCATGCGGCCCGCGACCGGATGGATGGCGTAGCGCACCTTGACGCCCGCCTTCTCCAGCATGTCGGCCATTTCCTTCAGCGCATGCTGCGCCTGGGCCACCGCCATGCCATAGCCGGGGACGATGATCACCGACGAGGCGTTCTTCATGATGAAGGCGGCATCCTCGGCGCTGCCCTGCTTCACCGTGCGGTCGCCCAGATCGGCGCCACCCGCGGCGGCCGAGCTGCCATCGGTGCCGAAACCGCCCAGGATCACGTTGAAGAACGAGCGGTTCATGCCCTTGCACATGATATAGGACAGGATCGCGCCGCTCGACCCCACCAGCGCGCCGGTGATGATCAGCAGGTGGTTTTCCAGGGTGAAGCCGATGCCGGCCGCCGCCCAGCCCGAATAGCTGTTCAGCATCGACACCACGACCGGCATGTCGGCGCCGCCGATCGGGATGATCAGCAGGATGCCCAGCGCCAGCGCGATGAGGGTGAGCAGCCAGAAGGCCGCCGGCGCCTCGGTCAGGCAGAACACCACGATCAGCGCAATCACGGCGATGCCGAGACCCAGATTGATAGGGTGCTGCATCGGGAAGCGCACCGGCGCCGACTTGAAGATGCCCTGAAGCTTGCCGAAGGCGATGATCGAGCCGGTGAAGGTGATCGCACCGATGGCCGAGCCCAGCGACAGCTCGATCAGGCTGTTCACCTTGATGCTGCCGGCGGTACCGATGCCATAGGCCTCGGGCGCGTAATAGGCGGCGATGGCGACGAACACCGCGGCGAGGCCGACCAGGCTGTGGAAGGCCGCGACCAGCTGCGGCATCGCGGTCATCTGGATGCGCAGCGCAATGATCGTGCCCACGGCACCGCCGATGATCACGCCCAGCACCACCAGCCAGTAGCTTTCGACACCCGGCTGGAACAGGGTGACCAGCACGGCCAGCGCCATGCCACCAATGCCGATGCGGTTGCCGTTGCGGGCGCTGACCGGCGAGGACAGCCCCTTCAGCGCCATGATGAAGCAGACGGCGGCGACGAGATAAAGGAGTGAGGAAAGGTTTGCGTTCACGGTTCCGCCCTCAGCCCTTCTTCTTGAACATCTGCAGCATGCGGTTGGTCACCACGAAGCCGCCGAAGATGTTGACCGAGGCGAGCGTGACCGCCAGGAAGCCCATCACCGTGGCGAAGCCGAAGGTGGCAGGACCGGCGGCGATGATCGCACCGACGACGATGATGCCCGAGATTGCGTTGGTGACCGCCATCAGCGGCGTGTGCAGCGCCGGCGTCACCTTCCAGACCACGTAATAGCCGACGAAGATCGCCAGCACGAAGACGGTCAGGCCAAGCACCAGCGGATCGACGCCACCATGGGCGGCGGCACCATCAACGGCAAGGCGGGCGATTTCGGCCTGCGCCTGACGCGCGGCGTCGAGGCTGGCATTGGCCGCCTCGAGATTGGCATCGGCGGCAGACTGAAGCTGGTCGAGCGCGCTCATCACTCGGCCTCCTTGAAGTTCGGATGCACCACGGCGCCGCCCTGGGTCAGCAGCGTGCCGGCGATGATCTCGTCGGCCGTGTCGACCTTCAGCGCCTTGGTTTCCTTGTCGACCATCAGCGTCACGAAGGTCAGCAGGTTCTTGGCGTAGAGCTGGGCGGCATTGACCGCCACCCGGGCCGGCACGTTCGGGAAGGCGACGATGCGCACGCCACCCGGGGTCTCGACCACCTCGCCATGGCGGGTGAGCGCGCAATTGCCGCCGGTTTCCGACGCCAGATCGACGATCACCGAGCCCGGCTTCATCGAGGCCACCATCTCCTCGGTGATCAGCACCGGGGCGGGCTTGCCGGGGATCTGGGCGGTGGTGATGACCATGTCGTTCTTCTTGACATGATCGGCCAGCACCTGCGCCTGGCGGGCCTTGTAGGCGTCGCTCATCTCGCGGGCATAGCCGCCCTTGGTCTCGGCAGAGGCGGCCTCGTCATTGGGCACGTCGACGAAGCTCGCCCCCAGGCTTTCGACCTGTTCCTTCACCGCCGGACGCACGTCGAAGGCCGAGACGACACCGCCCAGGCGCCGCGCGGTCGCGATCGCCTGCAGGCCGGCGACGCCGGCGCCCAGCACCAGCACGCGGGCCGGTGGCACGGTGCCGGCTGCGGTCATCATCATCGGCATGGCGCGGCCGAACTCGGCAGCCGCGTCGATCACCGCCCGATAGCCCGCCAGATTGCTCTGCGACGAGAGCACGTCCATCGACTGGGCGCGGGTGATGCGCGGCACCAGCTCCATGGCGAAGGCGGTCACCCCGGCCTCTGCCAGCCGCTTCACCAGCTCACGATTGGTGTAGGGGCTCAGCATGGCGACCAGGGTCGCCCCCTTGGGCAGGGCCGCGGTCTCGGCCTCGTCGGGTGCCTGCACCTTCAGCACAAGGTCGGCCCCGGTCAGCGCCGCCGCGGCATCGGCGGCGATCTCGGCACCTGCTGCCTTGAACGCATCGTCGGTGATGGCGGCCCCCAGCCCGGCGCCCGCCTCCACCACGACCTCAAAGCCCAGGTCGCGATATTTTTTGACCGTTTCGGGGGTCGCCGCGACGCGCTTCTCGTGCGCGCGGGTCTCCCTCGGAACTGCGATCTTCATGGTCTCTCCGGCCCTCGTTCTGTCTCTGCGGCGCCCCGACGCCGCCGACGCTGCGGTGCAGCAATATTATGAGGCAGTTATTCTTGCCTCAGGTAACTTTGTTTGCCAAGTCCGCGATTTCATGGAACGCCGTTCCATACGCCACTGCATCTGGCACCGCACATGCCGCAGTGCACCCACGGTCCGGCAAACCTGTCCAGACATCCACCGGCGGAGATGATCACCCGCCGGCTTCAGGGCCCCCCGGACCGGCGGGATGGTATCCCATGCCGGCCCCCTCCTTCCCTTATCACCCGGACGGCCGCGCGGTTCAACGGTGGATTCATGACGTTCGATGCAATCGCCGCAGCGCGGTTGCGGCCGATCGTCACGGAACCATCCCGCACATCATCAACCATAACGCGCAGAACTGGACAAAAGGAAGGCCGGCCCCGGATACAGCCGGGGCCGGCCTCGGGTGGTCAGATCCCCGTCAGACGGAGAAATACTTCGCCTGCGGGTGCAGCAGCACGATGGCCGATGTCGACTGTTCAGGGTGCAGCTGATCCTCGTCCCCCATCTGAATGCCGATGCGATCGGCGCCCAGCAGTTCCAGCAGCACCCGCTGATCTGCAAGGTTCGGACAGGCCGGATAGCCGAAGCTGTAGCGGGACCCGCGATAGCCCTGCTTGAGCATCCGATCGATCTCGCGCGCATCCTCGGCCGCATAGCCGAGCTCGGCGCGGATCCGCTTGTGCACGTATTCCGCCATCGCCTCGGCGATCTCCACCCCCAGCCCGTGAAGGTAGAGATAATCCTGATAGCGATCGGCGGCGAACCAGTCGCGGGCGACGTCGGAGGCATGCTGCCCCACGGTCACCACCTGCAGGCCGATCACGTCGCGCACCGGATCCGAGATGTCGCGGACGAAATCGGCGACGCAGAGCCCGCCCTCGCGATCCTGCCGCGGCAGGCGGAAACGGGCCAGTTCGGTGGTGCCGTCGGTCTCGAACAGCACCAGATCATTGCCCTCGCCCGCCGCCTTCCAATAGCCATAGGCCGCCTGCGGATCCAGGATCTTCTCTTTGGCGCAGGTCTTGAGCAGGGCTTCGAGCTTGGGCCACAGTTCCTGCTTCACATAGGCCTCGAACTCGGCCGGCTTGCGGCCGGCACGCTTGTAGCCCCAGTGGAACTGGAACAGCATGGTCTCGTTCAGATAGGGCACCACCGATTTCAGCGGCACATGCTCGATCACCCGGGCGCCCCAGAAGGGCGGCTCGGGCACCTCGATCCCCCCATGCAGTTCCGTGCGGCGCAGCCGGACCTCGTCGAAATCGACCGGCCGGTCGAGCATCGCCTTGATGTCCTCGTCGCTCGATGCCCGCTTCTTCGGGCCCCGGATGCTCGACGGCCGGGCCTCGCGCTTGCGCTTCGCCTCGTCGAGCACCGCATCGAAACGGCCGTCGACCACCGCATTCATCAGGCTGAGCCCGTCGAAGGCATCGCGGGCATAGGCGACGCGGCCGGCGCCATAGGCGGCGACGCAGTCTTCCTCGACATATTTGCGGGTGAGTGCGGCACCGCCCAGCAGCACCGGCACGTCCAGCCCCTCGCGCGTCATCTCTTCCAGGTTCTCGCGCATGATCACGGTCGATTTGACCAGCAGGCCCGACATGCCGACCGCATCGGCCTTGTGCTCGCGCGCCGCCTGGACGATCGAGGCCACCGGCTGCTTGATGCCGAGGTTGACCACCCGATAGCCGTTATTGGTCAGGATGATGTCGACCAGATTCTTGCCGATGTCGTGGACGTCGCCCTTGACGGTGGCAAGCACGATCGTCGCCTTCTGCTCGCCCTCCACCTTCTCCATATGCGGCTCCAGCCAGGCGACCGCCGCCTTCATGGTCTCGGCCGATTGCAGCACGAAGGGCAGCTGCATCTTGCCGGCGCCGAACAGCTCGCCCACCACCTTCATGCCGTCGAGCAGCACGGTGTTGATGATCTCGAGCGGCGGCATCTTCGCCATCGCCTCGTCCAGATCCGCGCCCAGCCCCTCGCGGTCGCCGTCGATGATGCGGAGCTTCAGACGCTCTTCCACCGTCTCGGGCCGCACCTTGGTGGCCTGGCTTTCCGCCTTGCGGTCGGCGAACAGCGCCATGAACGAGATCAGCGGGTCATAGCCCTCGGCGCGACGGTCGAAGATCAGGTCTTCGGCGACCTTCACCTCGTCCTCGGCGATCTTGTGCAGCGGCATCAGCTTGGAGAGATGCACGATCGCCCCGCTCATGCCCGCCTTCAGCGCATGATCCAGGAAGACCGAATTCAGCACATGACGGGCCGCGGCCTTCAGACCGAAAGAGATGTTCGACAGGCCGAGGATGATCTGACAGCGCGGGAAGCGCTCGCGGATCAGCCGGATGCCCTCCAGCGTCTCGATGCCGAGCTTGCGGTCGTCCTCGTTGCCGGTGGCGATGGTGAAGGTCAGCGGGTCGAACAGCAGATCCTCGGGCGCCAGGCCGTATTCGTCGACCGCAAGCGCATAAAGCCGCTCGGCGATCGCGAGCTTGCGATCGGCGGTCTTGGCCATGCCCTCTTCGTCGATGGTCAGCGCCACCATGGCGGCGCCGAACTTCTTCGCCAGCGCCAGCCGGGCGCGCGCCGGCTCTTCGCCGTCCTCGAAATTGATCGAGTTGATGATCGGCTTGCCGCCATAGAGCTTCAGCGTGGTCTCGATGACGTTGAGCTCGGTCGAATCGATCACCAGCGGTGCCGAGACCGCACCGCGCATGGCGGTGGTGAGCGCGGTCATGTCCGCGACCTCGTTACGGCCGGTGAAGGCGGCGCAGAGATCGATGGCGTTCGAGCCCTCCTTCACCTGCTCGCGCGCCATGCCGACGCAGCCGTCCCAGTTGCCGGCGTCCTGCATCTCGCGGAACTTCTTCGAGCCGTTGGCATTGCACCGCTCGCCGATCGAGAAATAGGCGTTTTCCTGGAAATAGGGCACGAAGCCGAACAGCGAGGCCGCCCCCGGCATCCAGTTCACCTCGCGCTTCACCGGCGCCGGGCGGTGCCGGGCGCCGCCGCGACGGCGCAGCATGTCGTCGATCGCCCGGATATGGTCGGGGCCGGTGCCGCAGCAGCCGCCGACGATGTCGATGCCGTCCTCGACGATGAACCGCTCCAGCCACTGGGCCAGTTCGCGCGCGCCCAGCGGATAATGGGTGCGGCCGTCGACCAGTTCGGGCAGGCCGGCATTGGGCAGCACCGAAATCCGCCTGCGCCAGGTCTGCGACAGGTAGCGGACGTGTTCCTGCATTTCCTGCGGGCCGGTGGCGCAGTTCAGGCCCATCACATCGACGTCGAGCGCATCGACGATCGCGGTCGCCGCCGCGATGTCGGTGCCGACCAGCAGCGTGCCGACGGTTTCCACCGTCACCTGAACCATGATCGGCAGGTCGACGCCCGCTTCCGCCCGGGCGATCTTGACCGCATTCACCGCCGCCTTGATCTGCAGCGGATCCTGGCAGGTTTCGATCAGGAAGGCATCGGCGCGGCCGGCGATCAGGCCGCGGGCCTGGATGATGAGCGCCGCCTCCATCCGGTCGTAGTCGATATGGCCGAGCGAGGGCAGCCGCGTGCCCGGCCCGATCGAGCCGATCACGAAGCGCTCGCGGCCGTCGCCCCTGAACCGCTCCGCCGCCTCATGCGCCAGCTCGCAGGCCTTCACATTGATCTCGAAGGCCTGATCGGTGAGGTCGAACTCCCCCAGCGTGATCGGAGAGCCGCCGAAAGTGTTGGTCTCCACCGCATCCGCGCCTGCCTCGAAATAGGCGGTGTGGATATCGCGGATGATGTCGGGGCGGGAGAGGTTGAGGATTTCGGAGCAGTTCTCCTTGCCCCAATAGTCGCCGTCGACGCTGAGATCACGCGCCTGAAGCTGGCTGCCCATGCCGCCGTCGAGCAGCAGGACGTTGGAGCCGAGAAAGTCGAGAAGCCGTGACATCTTGCCTCGATCGCGCTGTTCGGGGACCAGGATAACGTGGTGAGGGTTGCGGTCAGCCGGCCGCGCGGGCGGCGGCCACCTCCGCCCGCGGGCGGATGCCGAGCAGGTGGCAGGCGCTGATGGTCAGCTCCGCCTTGTTCAGGGTGTAGAAGTGCAGATCCGCGCAGCCTTCCGCCGCCAGCACCCGCGCCTGTTCGGCGAGCAGCATGGCCGAGACCGCCTGATGGGTGGCTTCGTCGGCATCGGCGCCATCATAGAGCCGTTCCATCCAGTCGGGAATCCCGGCACCGCAGGCGGCCGAGAACCGCTTGATCTGCTGGAAGCCCAGCACCGGCATCAGCCCGGGCAGGATGGGTCTGGTGATGCCGGCCGCCGCCGCGCGGTCGCGGAAGCGCAGGAACACCGCCGGGTCGAAGAAATACTGGGTGATGGCGCGGGTGGCGCCGGCATCCAGTTTGGCCTTCAGATTGTCGAGATCGGCCCCGGCGCTTTGTGCCTGGGGGTGAACCTCGGGATAGGCCGCCACGCTGATCTCGAACCGGCCGAGATCGGCCAGGGCGCGCACAAGATCCACCGCGAAGGGGAAGCCGTCCGGATGCGGAACATAGGGCCCGGCCCCCTGGGGCGGGTCGCCGCGCAACGCCACGACATGATCGATGCCATCTGCGATGTAGCCCTCGGCCACCGCCATGACATCCGCGCGCGAGGCGTCGACGCAGGTGAGATGAGCAGCGGCGGCAAGGCCGTAGTCCCGGCGCATGCGCAGCACCGTGTCCCGCGTCTTGTCGCGGGTGGACCCGCCCGCGCCATAGGTCACCGACACGAAGTCGGGTGCATAGGCGGCAAGCCGTGCGACATTCTCCCACAGTCGCGCCTCTGCCTGGGCGCCGCGGGGCGGGAAGAACTCCAGGCTGATCTTCAGCCCGGGCACCGGCGCGGGCGCGTCCCAGAGCGCCCGGGGGGTCAGGACCCGCCCGTCGGTGGTCACCGTCATCACGTCGTCTCCCTGTTCTTATGGCCGGTCCTGCGGCCAGCCGCAGCCCGAAGGGTCTCGTCCTCCCCCGGCCCTGCCGCACCATCCGTCCGGTGCGCGGGCCACAACACCACCGTCAGCGGCTCACCCGGCAGCCGGATCGGCACCCCGGACCTGAGCCCGGCCGCCGAGAGCCAGTCTTCAACCTCGTCGTCGGAAAATCCCAGCCGGCGATGCGCGTGATCACGCCGCAGATCCTCGAGCGTATGGGCGGCGAAATCCACCACCACCATCATCCCGCCCGGGCGCAGCACCCGTGCCGCTTCGGCCAGCGCATGGCCGGGATCGTCCAGATAGTGCAGCACCTGGTGGATCACCACCGCATCGAAGGCCGCATCGGTCACCGGCAGCTGGTTCAGATCGCCCAGCCGCACCTGGCAATGATCGAGCCCCGACGAGGCCAGCTGTTCGCGCGCCACCGCCAGCATCTCGCGCGAGCGGTCGATCCCCAGCCCGAAATCGACCAGCGGGCCCAGCAGGTCCAGAATCCGGCCGGTGCCGGTGCCGATATCGAGCAGGCTGCGCGGCCCGGCCGTGCGGATCAGGCCCGACAACGCCGCCTCGACCTGCGCCTCGGGCACATGCAGGGCGCGAATGCGGCGCCATTCCGCCGCATTGGCCCGGAAATAGGCTTCGGCCTGACGGGCACGGTCTTCCTTCACCCGCCGCAGCCGGCCCAGATCGACCGCCAGCGCCGGATCGTCCAGCGGCAGCAGTTCCACCAGGCGCCGGGCCAGACCTGCGGCCGCCCCTTCGCGCGCCAGGCGGTAGAACACCCAGGCCCCTTCGGGAATCCGGTCGAGCAGCCCGGCCTCGCACATCAGTTTCAGATGGCGGGAAACGCGCGGCTGGCTCTGGCCCAGGATCTGGGTCAGTTCGGTGACGGTCAGCTCGCCTGCCGACAACAGGGCGAGCAGGCGCAGCCGGGTCGGTTCCGCCGCAGCCTTCAGCCCGTCGAGCAGCGTGTCCATGGCTGCCACGGTCGCCGTATCATGCGGCCCGTCGACGGCCGGAAGGCTTCCCATCCCCTGATGCTCCCTCTGCGGGTCATGACATAAACATATCTTTATATCTTAAATCGACCTGTGGCAAGCCGGCAGCGCATATCCGGCCCAGGCCCCCCGAAGCATGGGGGCTGCGGGCTTTTCCATGGCCTGCGGCAGTGTCCTGTGATAGGTGAACCTGTCGCACGTCGTCTTTCCATGTGATAGTTCGGGGTGCGGGTCGGATCGGGGCCGCGAATACGGAGGACGGACGCATATGGCCGCAGTCGCAAGCCGGGCGGAGTGCCAGACCATGACCATCCAGTCCCCGGAAGCGGACAGCCCCCGGCCCCGGCGCCTGGCGGCACGCCTTGGTGCAGCCGTGGCCGCGCTCGCCATGCTGGGCGCCTGTGCCACCGCCGGAAACGACGTGCCGATGTCGGCCGTGCCCAACCAGCCGGCCGAGCTGTCGGACCCGATCGAGCCCGTGAACCGGGCGATCTTCGCGGCCAACACCTTCGTCGACGGCCTGCTGATCCGTCCGGCGGCGATGTTCTATCGCCAGATGATCCCGCCGGCGATCCAGACCGTGATCGGCAACTTCCTTGTCAACCTGTCGCTGCCGCTGGTCTTCGTCAACGACGTGGCCCAGGGTGAGCCGGAACGCGCGGCGGAAACCGCCGGCCGCTTCATGATCAACAGCATCGCCGGTGTCGGCGGCCTGATCGATGTGGCGACCGACGCCGGCATGCCGCCCGCGCATGACGAGGATTTCGACCAGACCTTCGCGGTCTGGGGCATCGGCCCCGGCCCCTATATCGTGCTGCCGATCCTGGGGCCGGCGACGCTGCGCCATACCTTCGGCCGCGCGGCCGATGCTTTCGGCAATCCGGTCGACTATGCCATCGACGATCAGGGCACGATGATCGGGATCACCGTGGCCAAGGGCATTGTCGCGCGGGAGCGTGCGATCGAGCCGCTGGACGACCTGAAGCGCAATTCGGTCGATTTCTACGCCGCCGTGCGCAGCGCCTACTGGCAGCGCCGGCTGGCCGAAATCTCCAACGGCAAGGTCGGCACCGGTCAGGGCAATGACGACGTCTTCCGTCTGGACCTCGACGCGGACTGAGTCGTGGCCCATATGTTGGCGGTACGTCCGTCGGGCGGCGCAGCACCCGGCGTGCAGCCCACCATCACCAGGCACACCACCAGGAGAGTCATCGCGATGACCATCCGTCTTCGCGGAATCGCGGTTGCCGTGGCACTCGGCGCAGCGCTGCCGATTCTGCCAGTCTTCGGACCCGCCACCTCGTCCGTGGCGATGGCCGCCATCTCGCCCCAGGCTGCGGCCAGCTCGATCGAGGATTTCGGCAACAAGGCGATCTCGGCCCTGTCCGAACCCGGCCTCGATCGTGAGACCCGGACCGAGCGGTTCCGCAAGCTGTTCCATGAAGGCTTCGATTTCGACTGGATCTCGCGCTTCGTGCTGGGCCGCCACTGGCGGACCGCGAGCGGGCCCCAGCGCGACGCCTTCCGCGACGCCTTCGACGCCTATGTCGTCGCCACCTATTCCAGCCGCTTCGCCGACTACATCGCCGATACCTATTCGAAGCAGCTGGCGGCATCGGGCGAAGGCAAGGCCTTCAAGACCACCAATGTCCGCGCCGATAGCAATGATGACCGGATGGTCGTGATTTCCGGCCAGATCTGGCGCCCGGACGGGCCGCCGGTGCCGCTGGATTTCCGCGTCCGCGTGGACGGCAGCAGCCCGCAGATCATCGACATCGCGATCGAAGGCGTGAGCATGGCCATCACCCAGCGCTCCGAATTCTCGTCGGTGATCGAGCGCTCGGGCATGGACGGGCTGATCGGCGAGCTGAAGCGCCGTACCGAACAGGTCACCGCCTCGGCCCGGTAAGCCCGGCTCTGCACACCCGTCACTGAAAGCCGGTGGCCTCTCCAGAGGGGCCGCCGGTTTTTCATGTCAGCTGCCCTCGACCGCCTGCATCACGGCCAGGACGCAGGTCACCGGATCGACGCGCTCATTCCCGAAATAGACACTGCCCTGCTGACGCAGGAAGCCTTTGGTCGTCAGCACTTTACCGATGTCGTTGTAAGCGTTCTGCCACGAGGGATCGTGGCAGGCCGTCTTCAACGCTTCGGTACCCAGGTCGAAAGCGATGGCATGCACGGTGCGCCTCGGCTGTCCGGTGTTGTGGCCGACACCCGCAGTCACAGCTGATGCACTGATGTCGGACGTGGCGCTGATCATGGCATGCCTCGCGTCATACGTCATCTTCTGCCTGCTTTCCATCGCCTGAAACGATATCGCCCCCATCCATGCAAGAGATGGGGGCGATGATGTCGCAGTGACAGGTCTCCGCAGATGCGAAGATCCGTCGCCTCAACCGCGGGTCAGCGGCTTATACCTGATCTGGTGCGGCTCGACCGCGGCATCGCCCAGGCGGCGGCGCTTGTCGGCCTCGTAGGCTTCGAAATTGCCCTCGAACCATTCGACATGGCTGTCGCCCTCGAAGGCCAGGATGTGGGTGGCGATGCGGTCCAGGAACCAGCGGTCATGGCTGATCACGATCGCCGAGCCGCCGAAATCGAGCAGCGCGTCTTCCAGCGCGCGCAGGGTGTCGACGTCGAGGTCGTTGGTCGGCTCGTCGAGCAGGATCAGGTTGCCGCCCGACTTCAGCGTCTTGGCCAGATGCACGCGGTTGCGCTCACCGCCCGAGAGCTGGCCGACCTTCTTCTGCTGGTCAGACCCCTTGAAGTTGAAGGCGCCGCAATAGGCGCGGCTCTTCACGGTGCGCTTGCCGAGCACAATGTCTTCGTGCCCGTCGGAAATTTCTTCCCAGACCGTCTTGTTGGCGGCCAGCGCGTCACGGCTCTGGTCGACATAGGCGAGCTTCACGGTCTCACCCACCCGGAAGCTGCCGGAATCCGGGGTCTCGTGGCCGGTGATCATCTTGAACAGGGTCGACTTGCCAGCACCGTTCGGGCCGATCACGCCGACGATGGCACCGGGCGGGATGCGGAAATTCAGGTCGTCGATCAGCAGCCGGTCGCCGAAGCCCTTCGAGACATGCTCCGCCTCGACCACCACATTGCCCAGACGGGGCCCGGCCGGGATCACGATCTGGGCGACCTCGCCCACCCGCTCGCGGTCCTGCTCCAGCAGGCGCTCATAGGCGGCCAGACGCGCCTTGGACTTGGTCCGCCGGGCCGACGGCGAGGAGCGCACCCATTCCAGTTCCTGCTTGAGGGTCTTCTGGCGGGAGCTTTCCTCCTTCTCTTCCTGCTCGAGCCGCTTGGCCTTGTGGTCCAGCCAGGCGGTGTAGTTGCCCTCGAACGGCAGCGCCCGGCCGCGATCCAGTTCCAGGATCCAGCCCGCGACATTGTCCAGGAAGTAGCGGTCATGGGTGACGGCCACGACGGTGCCCGGATAGTCGTGCAGGAAGCGCTCCAGCCAGGCCACCGACTCGGCATCGAGATGGTTGGTCGGCTCGTCGAGCAGCAGCATGTCGGGCTTGGAGAGCAGCAGCTGGCAGAGCGCCACGCGGCGGCGCTCACCACCCGACAGCTTGGTCACGTCGGCATCGGCCGGCGGGCAGCGCAGCGCATCCATGGCGATGTCGACCGTGCGGTCGATTTCCCAGCCATTGACCGCGTCGATCTTCTCCTGCAGCTCGGCCTGCTCGTTGATCAGCGCGTCCATCTCGTCCGGGTCCTCGACCTCGGCGAACTTCGCGCTCACCGCCTCGAAACGGTCGAGCAGATCCTTCACCGGCCGCACGCCGTCCATGACGTTCTCGAGCGCGGTCTTGGACGGATCGAGCTGCGGCTCCTGCGACAGATAGCCGACCTTCAGCCCCTCGGCCGCCCAGGCCTCGCCGGTATAGTCGGTGTCCATGCCGGCCATGATCTTGAGCAGCGTGGACTTACCGGCACCGTTCACGCCCAGCACGCCGATCTTGGCGCCGGGCAGGAAGGCCAGCGTCACATCCTTGACGACCTGACGGCCGCCCGGATAGGTCTTGTTCAGACCACGCATGGTATAGACGTACTGGTAGGAAGCCATATGCCACCCCGTGAGGCCCTGGCGGAGGCGATCTCCGCGGGCGCTTGAAGAGAAATGGTGCCGGGCAGCGCTCGCCCGTGTCGGCCCCGCCCGTGTCGGCCCCGGTTGTACCCCATCAGGGCCGGTCGCTTCAATGTTCTGGGGCCGGGGGCGCCCCTGTCAGCTGCGCATGGCCGAGAGCTTCTTCACCTGATAGGCCCTGACCGTCCGCCGGTCGGGCTCCGGCGCCGTCAGCGGCTCCGCCCGCCGCAATTCGCCGGCCAGCGCCCGGCGGCGGAGGTCGTCATAGCTGAGCGCACCTTCGCGGATCCAGCCGATCTCGGCCTCGCCCACCTCGCGCAGCGGCTTTGCCGGCACGCCCGCCACCATGGTCCGCGGCGGCACCTTCATGCCGGTCTTCACGAAGGACATGGCGGCGACCACCGAGAAATCGCCGATCTCGGCATCATCCATCACCACCGCATTCATGCCGACCAGCGCGAGCTGGCCCAGCCTGCAGCCATGGAGCACAGCGCCATGGCCGGCCGCCGCCATCTCGCCCACCACGACCTCGCCGCCCGGATAGGTATGGGCGACGACATTGTCCTGAAGATTGGCGCCCCGCAGCACGGTGATCCGGCCGCTGTCGCCGCGCAGCGACGCCCCCGGGCCGACATAGGCCTCGGGGCCGATGATCACGTCGCCGATCAGCACCGCGGTCTCGTGCACGAAGGCGGTGGGATCGATCACCGGCACCACGTCGTCATAGGCATAGATGAAAGCCATCGGGAGCGTCTCCTCGTCTCGGTCGGCGCCCGCTCGTTGGGGGAGGTGGCAGCGCCTTTGCTTTCCGGTTTATAGCGCGTTTCGCAGGGCTGCGGGGTCAAATCCGTCCAATACGCCACGGCTTTCCACGGGTTAGGATGACCTCTCCCCCCTTCCCCAACGGTGATGTCCGGACGTGGCCCGATACGACCCCGACAACCATGCCGTCTTCAGCCTGGACCGCCAGATCGCCGGGCTCGGCCTGCTGACCGCCGCCTTCGGCACGCTGGTCTTCGCGCCCCATGTCCACGAGGAAATGGTCATCGCCGTCACCCAGGCCGGGGCGGGGCGCTGCGTCACCCGCGGCACCGCCTCGGTCGGCACGCCGCAGACGGTGATGGTGTTCAATCCCGGGGAACCGCATCAGGGCGGCGTGACGGGCGACGCGCCCTGGTGCTATCGCAGCTTCTATCTGGGCCCCGATCTGCTGACCACCCTGGGTGACGAGACCTTCGGCCGCCGCATCACCCTGCCCTGGTTCCGCGAGGCGGTGGTGAACGACCCCGATCTGGCCCGGTCGATGCTTGCGGCCCATCGGGCGATCGACGGCGGCGCCGGGCGGCTCATGCGCGAAACCCTGCTGCTGGAGGCCCTGGCCCTGCTGTTCCGGCGCCATGGCGCCCCGGCGCCCCACCTGCCGGTCCCCGGGCGGGAGGGCAGGCCGGTGCAGCGGGTGGCGGCGGCGCTCCGCGACGACCCCGCCGCCGACTGGTCGGTGGCGACGCTCGCCGCCCTGGCCGGCATGAGCCCGTTCCATTTCTGCCGCGCCTTCCGCAAGGAAACCGGCCTTGCCCCCCATGCCTTCCTGACCCAGGCGCGGCTGAATCTCGCCCGCCGGCATCTTGCGGCGGGCATGGCACCGGCCGAGGTCGCGGCCGCAACCGGGTTCTGCGATCAGAGCCATCTGACCCGCCAGTTCAAACGCTGCTACGGCATCACGCCGGGCCTTTGGGCGGCGGCGGTCGCGGGCGCAAGATCCGCCAATACAGAGGCCCGCTGACGGGCCAGTCTGGCAGGACATCATGTTCAGGGAGCCTGCCGCCATGACCAGACCCGTCGTTCTCGTCTCGGGCGCCACCTCCGGCATCGGCCGGGCCACGGCGCTGGCCTTTGCCCGTCAGGGGGCCCGGCTGATGCTGGGCGGGCGGGATGCGGCACGCGGCGAGGCCGTGGTGACCGCCTGCCGGGCCGAAGGCGCCGAGGCCACTTTCCTCGCCGGCGACCTTGCCGAGGCCGGCACCGCCACCGCCCTGGTCGATGCCGCGATCGCATGCTGGGGGCGGCTCGACATCGCCTTCAACAATGCCGGCTGGCAGGAACCGCAGGGGTCGCTGGTCGATCGCGATCTCGCCGTGCTCGACCGGGTGTTCGCGATCAACCTGCGATCGGTCGCCGAGGCGATGCAGGCCCAGATCCGGGTCATGCGCCAAAGAGACGGCGGCGGGGTGATCGTCAACGACGCCTCGGTCAGCGGCGTGCGCAACCCCTATCCGGGCTTTGCGATCTATGCCGCCTCCAAGGCGGCGCTGCTCTCGCTCACCCGCTCGCTTGCCATCGAGCATGCGCCCCGGGGCATCCGGATCAACGCCGTCTCCCCCGGGCGGATCGAGACGCCGATGATGGCAGGCGCCGGGGTCGCCGATTTCGCGACCATCGCCGCCACCCTGCCCGCCCGGCGCATGGGCCGGCCCGAAGACGTGGCCGCAGCCGTGCTCTGGCTTGCATCGGATGCCGCAGGCTTCGTGATCGGCCAGAACCTCTGCGTCGATGGTGGCTTTCTGGCCGGGTGATCAGATGCCCTCCAAGGCCTGCGTGATCGCCGCCCGGGCGGGGGCCTGGATCTCGTCGGTTTCCATCAGGATTTCGTGCAGCGCCCCCGGCACCACCACCAGCCGGGCGCGGGGCAGCCGCGCCACCAGCCTGGACTGCGCGACCGGGTCGACCACCATATCGGCGCCGCCCTGCAGCAGGGTGACCGGAACATCCAGCCCTGCGCCCGCACGGATCACCGCCCGCTCCAGATCGCGGATCGAATCGAAGGCCGCCGCCAGCCAGCCCCAGCTGCTGCCGCCCAGATGCAGGGCGGGATCGGCCGCCAGCAGCGCCTGTTCCCGCGCCCAGCGCGCCGGATCATGGGTCAGCCGGTTGCCGGCGAAACCGCCGCCGCTGGCCCGCCCCGGCCCCTGGCCAGGGGCATAGGTCATGCCACGGCCGCGGGCGCGCATCAGCCGTGCCAGCGGCGGCACCAGCCGCCGGGCCGGCAGCGGCATGCGGATGTCGATCATCGGCGCCGACAGGATAATGGCCGCCGGCCGTGCCGCGGCCGGCACCCGTTCCAGCACCCAGCGCATGCCCAGATGGCCGCCCATGGAATGGCCCAGCATCACCAGCGGCCGCGGCAGGCCGGCAAGCGGCCCCGCCGCCAGCGCATCCAGATCGTCCAGGCAGTCGTCGAACCGGTTCAGATGCCCCATGGCCCGATCAGGAGCAAGCCGGCCGGACCGGCCCTGCCCGCGCCAGTCGGGGGCGAAGACCGCCCAGCCCGCCGCCCGCAGCCATCCGGCCAGCTCGGCATATTTCTCGACGAATTCGCCGCGGCCCTGAAGCAGCAGCACCGTGCCGCGCGGCGGCATCCCGGGGGCCGGATGCCAGATCAGATAGCGGATCACCATGCCGTCCGGCCGGTCGAGCAGATCGGCCTGATCTGCCGCGGGCCCCTGGGGTGCGGGGGGCACCGTCACCGAGGCGAGCGCGGCCCGGGCGGCCGCAACGGCGTCGAAATCCATCGGAACCTTCAGCCTCCCAGCGAGCTGCGCATCACCCAGGTCATCGCATCAATATGCTTGAGGGCTGATTTCAACCGAGACCGGCGGCGGGAGTCCAGCGCCGTGACGTCGACCAGCGTGTCCGGGACCTTGCCTTCGCGCAGGCGCGCGACCTGCGCTTCCAGGAGCAGCGCCATCACCAGGGCGTGGGATCGGTCCAGCTGCTCGGCATCGGCAGGGTTCAGCAGGCCGGCCTGGGCCAGCGCCTTCACCCGGGTTGCGGTGCCGGTGGCGGCGATGCCGTGGCGCAGCGCCAGCGCCCGGGCGGTCAGCGTCAGCGGCAGCAGCCCGTGGCGCTTCAGGTCCAGCCGGCCCTTGCCGTCGGTGCGCAGATCGCCGAACAGGCCGATGGGCGCGTGCATGCGGTCCAGATCGCGGATCATCGCCTGCAGGAAATGCGGCGCATGGGCGGCCTGGGCCAGGGCATAGCCATGCAGCTCTTCGGCAAGCGCCAGATCGCCCGCGACCGGCGCCATGTCGAAAAAGATGTCGGCGTTGAGCATGTTGTCGCCATCGGGATCGCCGATCCAGGCCCGCACCCGGCCACGCCAGCCCTCCAGCCCATGGCGCCAGGCGGGCCTGGAGGCCATCACCCCGCCCTGGCAGAAGGGGATGCCGGCATCGGCGAGCAGCCGGCACATCCGCTGGCCGAAGGCCCCGAACCAGCCGTCATCGGCATCGCGCCCGGCATGGACGATGGCGTTGTCCTGGTCGGGCACCAGCAGGGTCTCGCCACGGCCGGCCGATCCCAGCACCAGCACGGCATAGGGGGCGGGGGCGGCGCCCTGCCCCTCGGCCACCATGGCCGCTTCGGCGAGGGCGGCCGCGCGCTGGGTCAGGTCGCGTGTGACGGCCGAAATCACCGAGGCGATGGCCCGCGCGTCGACCGCCTGATCCAGAAGGCTTGCGGCCAGCGGCCCCAGATCGGCGCGGACGAGGGCCAGGCCCTTTGCATCTTCCGCCGCCTCCACCCGATCGCCCATGGCCAGCGCATCACCGGCCCTGAGCCTGAGCAGGGCGCGCCGGGTGATCATGCCGGTGGCCCGGCCGGCCGTGTCGACCACCACCAGATGGCGGATTTCGAAGCGGCGCATGCGGCCGATGGCGACATAGACGAAGGCGTCGTCGTCGACGGTGCGCACCGGCCGGCTCATCAGCGCCGCCGCCGGCAGACCCGCCGCGTCGGCACCCTCGCGGGCCAGGGCGCGGACGACGTCACGCTCCGTCAGGATGCCGGTCGGGCGGCCGTCCTCGTCCCGCTCCACCAGGGCGGAAATGCCGGCCCGCGCCATGGCCCGGGCCGCATCCTGAACCGTCATGCCCGGCTCTGCCGTCACCAGCGGTCGCGAGGCGACCTCCCCCGCCCGATGGCGATAGGGATAACTGTCCAGCCGGAACAGGGCTTCGGCTTCGGAAGGCTCCATCGGGACGGGCTCCCCTCTGGGATCGTGAGGCTGTGGCGATCATGCGCCCCCCGATCATTCCATGCCACGCCGCCGATCGCCAGCCCGCGCGACCTACCAGCCCGCGCGACGCTGCGCCGCAGCCACGGCCCCCGCACCATCGGCAAAGCGCCGGGCCGCCCCCAGATCATGCACCCCGATCTCGGCCAGGCGCGGGATCATGGCCGCGAACACCCGCCCGGTGAGCAGGGCATCGCCCAGGGCCGTGTGCCGGCCCGATACGGCGATGCCATAGCGGTGGGCGATGGCCTCCAGATCCAGTTCCGGCCGGTCGGGGTCGAGCCGGGCCGCCAGGCGCAGCGTGTCCAGGGCCGGCCCGCCCGGCCCCAGCCAGTCGGGTACCGCGCGGCCCGCCCGGGCCGCTTCGGCACGCAGCACGGCCAGATCGAAGCCGATATTATGGCCCACCACCACCCGCCCGGCCGCCAGGGCCGTCAGCCGTTCCACCGCCACCACCGGCGGCGGCGCACCCTGCAGCATCGCCCGGTCGATGCCGTGAATGCGGGTCGCGGCCGCAGGCACCGGTCCACCCGGATCGACCAGCATGTCCAGGACATCGGCCAGGAACAGCCGCCCGCCCACCATGCACACCGCGCCCGCCGAGACCATCCGGTCGGTGGTCACCTCAAGGCCCGTGGTCTCGAGATCCAGCGACAGCACCGGCAGCCGGTCGAGCGGCGTGGCATCACAGGCCGGCGGCAGATCGGGGGCAAGATCGTGGAGCGCCAGCGCCATCGGCAGCTCGGCGGCCGGCAGGACCGGCATGCCGGCCGCCGGCGGATCGGCAAAGATCAGCCAGCCCGCCGTCGCCGCCGGGGCGGGCAGCTGCACGGCCGTCAGGTCCAGCAGCCGGCCGTCGACATGATGAACGCCGGCCCGCCGCATGCCGCCGTCGGCGGCCGTCAGCAGCGGGGCCAGGCTTTCCCGCGCCAGCGCCGCATAGACCGAGGTTCCGGGCATCACCGCCCCGATCAGCGCCGCCATCGCCGGGTTGACCAGGGTGACCAGCCCGGTCGCCCCCACCCCCATCAGCGGAACCGGCAGGGCCGCGACCAGGGCGGCCAGCCGGGCATCGCCGCGGCCGCCGGCCGCCCGCGCGGTTTCGGCAAGCGCCCGCGCCAGCGCCACCAGCCGCCCGTCGGCGCCCGGCAGATCCCCGGCCGCAAAGGCCGGGAGCGGCAGATCGGGATCGGTCGCCGCCCGCAGCGCCTGGGCCAGATCGCCCCGCAGCCGCCGGCCGGCCCGGGCGGCCGAGCGGATGATCCAGAGGCCGAGCCCCAGCCCCGAGGCGCCGGCGAACAGGGCAAGCCCCAGCGGCAGGGCCGCGGCCCCCGCCGCAAGCCCCGCCCAGCCGGCACCGGCCAGCCCGCCCGCCGCCAGCAGCCCGGCGACGATCAGCGCCGGCCGGTTCTCGTCACGCGCCAGCCCGTCACGCGGCGGCCCGTCACGCGGCAGCACGTTACGCGGCGACACGGGCACCGGCAGCCAGATCGGCGGCGAGCGCGGGCCAGTCGAAGCGCAGATCGGCCCTGGCGAGCGCCCCCACGGCGTGGAAGCACACCCCGTTCACGATCATCTCCCGCTCGTGGTCGCGCAGGCTGGGATGGATGGGCAGGCAGTCGAACACCCGGCCGCCGCCCTGGGCGAAAATCCGGGCCGGGGGTTGCGGATCTGCGGCCCGGCCAAGCGCCAGGCGCGCCGCAAGCGCCGCCACCTCGGCAGCGAAGCCGTCTGGCCGGTCGGTGAAATGCGGGGCGGCGGCCAGGGCGGCCGCGAAGTCTTCGACCAGCGCCGTCTCGATGGCGGCAGGATCCCCGGCATGGGGCCGCAGCCGGTCGCGGATCGCCACCGCCATATCGGCCCGCACGGCGGCAAAGGCTTCCCAGCGCGACCGTTCAAGCAGGACCTGAAATCCCGCTTCGCGAAACAGGCTGTGCCGCAGGGGGCCTGCCTTGATCTCGCAGTAACCGATGGTCATGCGCTGCGCAACATAGGCGGACTGCGCCTCGACGAAGCGGTCGAGGGCAGCCCGGTCGCGATCGCGCGGCGTCTCGCGCAGAAGGCGCATCATTCTCCGGAGCATCGGTGGGGACGACCTCCTCCCTCGGGAAACATTCTGTCGCATTTTACAGAAGAAGCCGCTGCCACCAGCGGATCTTCATCTTGGTTGTTGACAAGATTACCAGTTTGGCCCGGAAATCTATAGAAGATCGTCACCCGCCCCTGGGTTGATCCGACGGGTGACCGCCGGCCCGGCCGGCCAAGGCTGCATGAAAGCGGCCGCGTGGAGCTTATGGGGGGAGACATGTCTGAAAATCGCAGCCTGACGCCGCAGAAGGCGCAGGAGTACTGGCAGAGAACCAAGGGCCTGATGTGGACGGTGCTCGCGATCTGGTTCCTGTCGGGATTCGTGATCCACGCCTTCGCACCGGAGCTGAACCAGATCCGGATCCTGGGCTTCCCGCTCGGCTTCTACATGGCCGCGCAGGGCTCGCTGATCATCTTCGTCTGGCTGATCTTCTGGTATGTCGCGCGCCAGAACCGGATCGACGACGAATTCGGCGTGTCCGAAGACTGAGGGGGCACGGGCCATGAAGGGCGATTTCACCCAGAATCTGGGCAAGGTCTACGGCATCTACACCGGCAGCTTCGTCGGCTTCACCATCCTGCTCGCCATCCTGGAACAGATGGGCGTGCCCGACCGGATCATCGGCTACGCCTTCGTCGCGGTGACGATCGGCGTCTATGCGATGATCGGCATCCTGAGCCGCACGGTTCAGGTCTCGGAATATTATGTCGCCGGCCGGCGGGTGCCTGCCCTCTATAACGGCATGGCCACCGCCGCCGACTGGATGAGCGCCGCCTCGTTCATCGGCATGGCCGGCACGCTCTATGCTTCGGGCTATAACGGCCTCGCCTTCGTGCTCGGCTGGACGGGCGGCTATGTGCTGGTGGCGGTGCTGCTGGCGCCGTATCTGCGCAAATTCGGCCAGTTCACCGTGCCCGACTTCCTGGGCACCCGCTATGACGGTCACGCCCCGCGGCTGATCGGCATCGCCGTGCTGATGATGTGTTCCTTCACCTATGTCGTGGCCCAGGTGACGGGCGCCGGCATCATCGCCTCGCGCTTTCTGGCGATCCCGTTCGAGATCGGCATCTTCGTCGGGCTCGTCGGCATTCTGGTCTGTTCGATGCTGGGCGGCATGCGTGCCGTCACCTGGACCCAGGTCGCGCAGTACATCATCCTGATCATCGCCTATCTGATCCCGATCATCCTGATGTCGGCGCAGCTGACCGGCGTGCCGGTGCCGCAGATCATGTACGGCTATGCGCTGCAGGAGATCGAACAGATCGAGCCGACGCTCGGCGTCACGGTCGGCCATGTCACCGCCTTCGCCCGCGACGGCGACATGCTGAACTTCTTCAGCCTGGTGCTGTGCCTGATGGTCGGCACCGCCGCCCTGCCCCATGTGCTGATGCGCTTCTTCACCACGCCCAGCGTGCGCGAGGCGCGGTCATCCGTGGGCTGGAGCCTGCTGTTCATCTTCCTGCTCTATTTCAGCGCGCCCGCCTATGCCGCCTTCGCCAAGCTGGAGGTGTATACCAACGTCATCGGCCAGCCCATCGCCAGCCTGCCCGACTGGGTGCGGATCTGGTCTGATATCGGTCTGCTCGCCATCCGCGACGCCAATGGCGACGGGCTGCTCCAGCTTGCCGAATTCACCATCAACAATGACGCGATCGTGCTGGCGACCCCGGAAATCGCCGGCCTGCCCTATGTGATCGCCGGTCTGGTCTCGGCCGGCGGCCTGGCCGCGGCGCTCTCGACCGCCGACGGCCTGCTGCTCGCCATCGCCAACGCCCTCAGCCACGACATCTACTACAAGATGATCGACCCCAAGGCGAGCGCCGCCCGCCGGCTGATCGTGGCCCGGGTGCTGCTGATCCTGGTTGCGATGCTTGCAGCCTATGTCGCCTCGTTCCGCCCTGCCGGCATTCTGGCCATGGTCGCCTGGGCCTTCTCCATCGCCGCATCGGGGCTGTTCCCGGCCCTGGTGATGGGGGTGTGGTGGAAACGCACGACCAAGGCCGGCGCCTGCGCCGGCATGCTGGCCGGGCTTGCCGTCTGCCTGATCTATCTGGCCGGCACCCAGTGGTACGGCATGGAGCTGTGGTTCGGGGTGCGGAACATCTCGGCCGGCCTGTTCGGCATTCCGGCCGGCTTCCTGGTCACCTGGGCGGTCAGCCTGATGACCCGTGAACCGTCGAAAGACATGCAGGATTTCATCGAGTTCGTGCGGGTGCCGAGCGCCCGCCTGGCCGAGAACAATCCCTATGCCCAGGGCCTGAAGAACTGACCGATCGCCCGTCAAGCCAGCGCGGCGCCGGAGGGCATGACCTTCCGGCGCCGCCGCCGTTGAGAGACCGCACCACCCCATGCAGTTCGATCCGTTTTTCTGGACCTACTGGGCCTACAACCTGCCCAATTACGTGCTGTCGCTGCTGATCTACACCCTGATCGGGCGCGCCCTGCTCTCGGCCTTCATCCGGCCGGGGGATCCCAACTACATCTGGCGCTTTTTCTGCCGGATCACCGATCCGGTGCTGCGGCTGACGGCGCCGCTGACCCCGCGTTTCGTTCTGCCGGGGCTGCGGCCGCTGGTGGCGGCAGGCTATCTCTGGATCCTGCGGATCATTTTCTGGCTGGTGATGTACAATCTGGGCCTGGCGCCACGCCTGAACGCCCCCGCATGATATTCAAACGGTATTCGGATGAATTTCCGCCTGAAGATCGGGCGGGTGGGGCCTCTTCGCGCAGAAGGTCATGACATGCCCTCGTATCGGGGGATGACAGGCCGGGGCCCCGCGGGCTAGGATAAAGGCACCAATTTTGCCACTGGCGTCGCCGTGACGGGGGCCCCATCTTCGGTAACAGGTCCAGGTCGTCTGCCGTATCGGCCCCTGCTCCCGTGTTCCCCCGTCGCGTTCTTTTCCGCCGTCACGTGGTCCTGCCCTCCGGCACCTCTGCCCGTCGCCGTTCCACAACGCGCCGTCTCCGCAACGCACCGTCGGCCCGTCCCCCCAACGAGCCGGCCTCAGCCCGTCGTTCTCAGATGCAGACAGATCTCATCGAACAAGCCGCGGCGGTGTCCGTCCGCCGCGCCTGTGCCTTTTCGCTGTTCGCCATCTGGGTCATCATGATGGCGCTGGTCTATGACCCGATGATGAGTCTCAGATCCGGCGCCATCCTCGTGACCCTGATGGGGGCCATCCTGATGCTGAAGGGCTATCGCGCCCCCCATCGGGACCATCGCCGCACCGAGGTGTGGCAGGCGGTGAAATCGGAGCTGAAGCTGCCGGCCGAACAGGCCCGGGCACTGATCAACGCCACGCTCCAGGACACCTATTTCCACCACGCCACCCTGGTGGGCGTCGGCGCCCTGGCGCTCTGGACGACGATCGTGGCCCTGGGGCTGGTCATCGCCCTCAGATAAGGGCGATGACCGAAAGGGCAAACCGTCAGAAGCGCAGGCCCAGGCCCGCGGTCACGGCGGTCTGCGCGCCGTCGTCATGGCCGAAGCGGGTTTCGACCTCGGCATAGGTAGAGACCGTCTCGCCGAAGAAGATCCGCGCGCCCAGCGTCGCCCGGCCGAAATCGTCATCGGCCTCGGCCAGCGCCACCTGGCGCGACGACCCGTCCCCCGCCGTCAGACGGATGGCATCTGGCCGGCCATCGGCGAATTCATGCACCCAACCCGCACGGGCATAGGGCGCAAGCGTCGTGGTCTCGCCAATGGCGACACTGCCGCGCACCCGCCAGCCCAGCTCGCCTTCGGCCGAAGAATAGTGCTGGTCGGGATAGGTGAGTGCGGTGCGTGCCGGCCCGGTCTCGGTGAAGCCGTCCAGTTCATAGCGGGTATAGTCCAGCCCGACCACCGGGCCGGTGGCGATGCCACCCAGCGCCAGATCCCAGCCGCCCTCGATCCGCGCCCCGAAGCTGCGGGCATTGGTCTGCCCGTCGAAGCGCTGGTCCAGGATGGTGGCCCCCAGCCCCGAGGTCATGGTGAAGGCACGGGTGCCGTCGACCCGGGCATAGCCGGCCGACACCGAGGCCACCAGCCAGCCGGGCGCGCCATCATTCACCAGCACGCCCAGACCGAAAGCGACGCCGGTGCGGTCCAGATCCGACCCGCCCGACAGATCGTCGCGCCCGCGCGACAGATGCAGATCGGCGCCCAGCGTCACCAGATCGCTCAGCCGGTGGTCGGCCCGGAAGCCGATGCGGCCGGCCGTTTCGTGATCGGCCGTGGCCGCGCCGTCGAACCCGCCCGGCCGCGCCAGACCCTCGACGAAGACATCGACGCTGGTCTCCCCCAGCCCGGGCCTGCGGGTGAACAGCGCCAGCACCGCACGGTCGACGGCCGCCTGGAAGGCCTGATGATCACGGGCGAGCTGATCGGTCATCGCAAGGCTGAAGCCGGCGCCCGACTGCGCCGAGGCCGCAAGATCGGCATTGGTCAGCTCCACCAGCAGCCGGGTCAGCAGCCGCGACCAGTCTTCCAGCCGGTCGGGGATGTGATCGGGGCCGAAGGCCGCCTCCAGCACATCCCAATTGTCGATCGCCGGGTCATGCCAGCTGGCGCCGCCCGGAATGCCCGGATTGGTGGTCTGGGTATACCCGTCCAGATCCCCGATCTCCCAGTTGGTCGCCTCCAGCCACAACACCGGGATGTTCAGATCCTCGTAGTTGCCGGCGTCGCTGCAGCAGCCGGTATCGACCGGATAATGCGGGTTCAACCCGGGATTGCTGCGCAGGTCGATGCCCAGCTCGTCGGCAATGGCGTGGATCCGCGTCCAGTAGGATTTCAGCGCCGGGTCGGTCAGATAATTGGTGCCGGCATGGGCATACATGAAATCGCCGGTGATCAGGCTGTCGATATTGATCATGCCCTTCAGCCGATCGATCTCGCCCGCCGCCTCCAGCTCCTGCCGATAGAAGGCAGAGCCTTCAAGCCCGGTCTCCTCGGCGCCGAAGGCGTTGAAGACCAGCCCGGTTTCGACCGGCAGCCCCGCCAGATGGGCGGCGATCTCGGTCAGCACGGCGGCGCCCGAGCCGTTGTCGTCCACGCCCTGCAGGGCGGGGCCGGTATAGCCCGGGCGTTGCGGCGCGCTGTCGAAATGGGCGCCGACCAGGATGAAGCCCTGATCGGTATTGCCCACCGTGCCGATCACGTTCTGGGAGGCGAGGCCCCGGCGGGTGGTAAAGGGCTGGCGGGTCAGCGTGGTGCCGCCAAGGGTGAAGCGCGACGACATCCAGTCGGCTGCGTCCTCGAAGGCCTCCGTGCCGCTGTGGCGGCCGGCATGATCGATGGTCAGGGTTCTGAGCGTGTCATAGGCGAAGTCGCCATACTCCGCCGCCTGCACCGGCAGGGCCGGGATGGCGACGGATGCGAGCAGCGCGAGACAAAGCGGACGCAGGGTGAGGCGGCCGGGCATCTGACCTCCTGAAGGGGGAGCATCGCCCCGGATAGCCCCGGTGGCGATGGTGGTGCGGGGATGAGGGTGCCGCAGGCATGATGGGCCGGTATCGGCGCAAGCTTCACACAGCCTTAACTGAACCATACCCTGTCATCATCCGTCCGGTCACCTCCGGATCTGTCCGGATCAACCGCTGTCATCTGCCCCTCAACCGGGCCGCCCGTCCGGCCCCAACCCCACAACCCGGCCACCGGTTTCCCGAAGCCGGGCCCGCCACGCGCCCGCCAGATGGACCACCCGGCGCGGCCTCAGCCGCCAGAGCCGCTCGGCCCCCGGATGGCGGGCAAGCTCGGGCCCCTGCCAGACGATTTCGACATCGCCGGTGATGGTCAGCAGGTCGCCGGTTGCGAAATCCGGCACCAGCAGCCCGGCGGCCGGGCGCAGCACCATGTTGCCCAGCGTGTTGAAATAGCGGTTGCCGGCGTAGTCCGGCACCGTGATCACCCCGGCCTCGTCGACCGCCACGAAGCCGGCCGGCCCGCCGCGATGCGAGGCATCGGCCCCGGCGGCCCGGCCTTCCACGCGTGTATCGGCGGCGCTGGCGACGAAGATCGTATCGGCCTGGGCGATCATCTCCCGCGCCCGCGGATCCGGCACCGCCTGAGACACCACCGCCGGCGCCGGATCCATCCCGCCGCGGCCGGGCACGGCCTGGCGGGGGCGGATGTAACGCGGGCAGTTGCCGAAACACTGGTCCACCAGCAGGTCGATGCGCGGCGCGCCGTCACGATCCAGCGCCAGCACCCGGCCATTGACCCGGATGCGCCGCCGGGTGGCGAGATCGATGCCGAGCAGGCCCAGCGCCGCCCCGGGCTGAAGATTGGCCGCCAGCGGGTCGCCCGCCGGCACGGCGCCCAGGATGCTGAGCACCCTGGGATCGGGCGAGGCGATGAAGCCCGGCGGCCCCGCCAGCAGCGAGGCCCAGGGCAGCCCCTGCCCGTCGACCGAGGCGACCACCAGGAATTCCAGATCCATGAAAAACAGCCGGAACGGGTCGGGCAGCGCGGTCATGAACACCTGGGCGCCGATCGACGCCATGCGCTCCCCCAGGCCATACAGATCCTGCACCGCCCGCTCGCCCAGATGAAAGCCGATCCCCTCCGCCGCGGGACCGGCCGGCGGCCCGTCTCTGGTCATGGACTGGCCGGTCCTGGACTCGTCGGTCATGGATGCGTCTCCCGTCGGCAGATCGTCCCGCGATCATACACCGGAACCGGCGCTACCGTGACCACAGGAAGGCGCCGGCCGGCCGATCGGCCGGCTTTGGGCCCAAAACCGGCCGGGGTCTGACCAAATCCGGTCACGTCTTTGTCCGCAGCGGAGCCCCGCGCCGGGTGCTACATTTCAATCAACACGAAGCAAGTCGAAAGCGGCCGACAGAAAAAACCTGACCGCCTTCCCGCACCGGCTTTCGTATCCCGCCTCGCCCGGACATTTCGGGCTTGAGATCATTCGGAACAAGATGACTGCGAAACGACTTTACACGGGTGGCGTATCCCATCCGGATGTCGCAGGCACCATCCGAAAAGACAAGGAGATCTGAACCATGGGCAGCCTTCTTCATTGGGCCATCGTTTTCCTGATCGTGGCGCTGGTCGCGGCCCTTCTGGGCTTTGGTGGTGTCGCAGGCACGGCGATGGCAGGTGCCAAGATCCTGTTCTGGGTGGCGATCATCATCTTCGTCATCACCCTGGTCGCA
The DNA here is from genome assembly GCF_039634785.1 of Tistrella mobilis. Lineage (NCBI taxonomy): Bacteria > Pseudomonadati > Pseudomonadota > Alphaproteobacteria > Geminicoccales > Geminicoccaceae > Tistrella > Tistrella mobilis. Next base: position 91,742 of record NZ_JBBIAB010000019.1, read on the forward strand.
GGCCTGATGCGCAGGGGCCGCTGACCGCCGCTCTTCCTCCCGCCTCCCTCCCCCCGCAGCACGACGGGCGGCCGGTTTCCGGTCGCCCGTCGTGTTTTTCAGGCAGGGGTCAGGCAGGGTTCCGTGACATCACCCGTGGTCACGACGAAGACATGTCAGCCGCCGGTCATCTCCGCCACCTGCGGCACATCCTTGTCGCCGCGCCCCGACAGCGAGACCACCATCACCGCATCGGGCGCAAGATCGGGCGCCATGCGGATGGCCCGCGCCAGCGCATGGGCCGATTCCAGCGCCGGGATGATGCCTTCCAGCCGGGTGAGCAGGTGGAATGCCTCCAGCGCCTCGGCATCGGTCGCGGGCAGATAGGTCACCCGGCCGATCTGGTGCAGCCAGGCATGTTCCGGCCCGATGCCCGGATAGTCGAGCCCGGCCGAGATCGAATGGGCCTCGGTGATCTGGCCGTCATCGTCCATCAGCAGGAATGTCCGGTTGCCGTGCAGCACGCCCGGCCGGCCGCCGGTCAGCGAGGCGGCGTGTTTGCCGCTCTCGATCCCGTGCCCCGCCGCCTCGATGCCGTAGATCGCGACCTCTGCGTCGTCGAGGAAGGGATGGAACAGGCCCATGGCATTGGACCCGCCGCCGACACAGGCCATCACCACATCCGGCAGCCGCCCCTCTGCCTCCAGAATCTGGGCCCGCGCCTCGTCGCCGATGACCGTCTGGAAATCGCGGACGATCATGGGATAGGGATGCGGTCCAGCCACGGTGCCGATGCAGTAGAAGCTGTCTTCGACATTGGTCACCCAGTCGCGCAGGGCCTCGTTCATCGCATCCTTGAGCGTGCGGGAGCCAGAGAGCGCCGGGATGACCTCGGCGCCCAGCATGCGCATGCGGATGACATTGGGCATCTGCCGGGCAATGTCGACCTCGCCCATATAGACCACGCAATCCAGCCCATAGCGGGCGCAGAGCGTCGCGGTGGCGACACCGTGCTGGCCGGCGCCGGTCTCGGCGATGATCCGCTTCTTGCCCATGCGCCGGGCGAGCAGGATCTGGCCCAGCACGTTGTTCACCTTGTGCGAGCCGGTGTGGTTCAGATCTTCGCGCTTCAGATAGATCTTCGCCCCGCCCAGATGCGCCGTCAGCCGGTCGGCGAAATAAAGCGGGCTGGGCCGGCCGATATAGTGCCGGCGCATGTCGTCCATCTCGGCCGCGAAGGCGGGATCGGCCCTCGCCTCCGCATAGGCCTGCTCCAGCGCCAGCAGGTTGGGCATCAGGGTCTCGGCCACGAAGCGGCCGCCGAAGATGCCGAAACGGCCATTCTCGTCGGGGCCGTTGCGCAGGCTGTTGGGCAGATGAGAGGCGGGCTGGGGGGACGTCATCGGTCGAAAACCTCCGGATCGGGATCGCTGGAGGGTCGCCGCCCCGGATCCCCGCCCCTGTCGTGCGCATAAACGACAAAGGCCGCTCTCCGGAGTGAGCGGCCTTCCACAGGGCATGACGACTGCCGGTGAAACCGCCCGCTTACGCGGGCCACCAGCGGCGGGTCTGCATCGGGCAGAAGATGGGGTGCAGCATCGTCATGGGCTGACGGTAACAGAGCGGGCGGCGGGGGACAATGGGGGTCATGCATCGCCGCAGGGCTATCGCATTTGCCCGATGACGGATCGGGCGAATGCGTCGGACCATCCGGATCGCTTTCGCTTGCGACGGATGGAGATGGATGGCCTGGCCGTTTTGAGGACGTTGAGGGCGAGTT
>NZ_JBBIAB010000020.1 GCF_039634785.1 Tistrella mobilis
ATCTCTCTAGGCACAAGGTCATATCGAGATGCCAAGGCGCTCATCGGTCAGTCGTTCTTAAAGTCCTAAGATCGACGACCGCCGCCCTCGCATCCCTTCCGATCCGTTTCACAATGTCAAAAATCCAGACGAAGCGTCCCCGCCTCGCGGCACCCTCGGGCGCCCGCCTCTCTTAAGAGGCTGTATTCTCTGGCTTTTCAGCCCCGCCCGGCGCCGCGTCGTCCGCGGTGCCCGTCGGTGTGGGGCGGTTTATAAGGGCCACAGCCAACCCTGGCAACACCTTTTTTGACGGTTTTTTCGGACATCCGTCCGGCGACCGCACAACCCATTGGGACTCCGTGAAGAATCGCCTCCGGATTTTTTCGCGACGCAGAGACCGTTCCGGTCCGGGCAGCCATCACGCCCCCGTACCGGCCCGTCCACCTGCTTCGGCGGATCCCCGGTCGCGGCATCTTGTACCGGCGCCCGGCTATGCCCATCCTACATGGTTAAGGAAATGCTGCGATCAAGCCCCCACCCCACCCGTGGAGGCGGATCGTGGCGGCGACGCGGAGCCCATTCGCGCGCCATCCCGCCGCTTACGCGCGGGGACACCGATGCCGGGACCGGGGGCCACCCACGGACCCCGTCTCCGGGCATCGCAGGAGGAACGTCACGGCCGGCGGGTCCGTTCAACGGACAGACCGTCCCCCTTTCTGCCCGGGGACGGCCAGCTTGGAGGAGATCGGGCGCATGCTCGTCGAACACATCCTGCGGCGGAAAGGCCGCCGCATCGCCATCGTTGATCCGGAAGCCACCATTTCCCGCGCCCTCGAGATCCTGGCCCAGGACAATATCGGCGCCCTGCCGGTGGTCCGCGACGGCCGCATCGTCGGCATGCTGTCGGAGCGCGACGTCGCCCGCGGCCTGGTCGACCGGGGCGCCGCCCTGCTCGACACCCCGGTCACCGAGCTGATGACCACCCGGCTGACCACCTGCCGGCCCGAGACCACGATCGAAGAACTGATGACCATGATGACCATGCGCCGTATCCGCCATGTGCCGGTGCTGGGCGAGGATGGCGGCCTGACCGGCATGATCAGCATCGGCGACGTGGTGAAATGCCGCCTGGACGAGCTGGAGACCGAGGCCCAGGCGCTGCGCGACTACGTGGCCGGCGTTCAATGACCGGCTCTGCCCGGCCCTGACCGGCCGTCAGCCGGCCTCTGCGGCCAGCCGATCCAGCGCCACGCCGTCGATCATCTGCAGCATCCCGCCCGTCGCCTCGAAGCCCATCCGGGCATAGAAGCGGCGGGCGCGATCGTTGTCGGCCTGGACATGCAGCTCCAGCCGGTCGGCGCCGAGCGCAGTCGCACGGCCTGCGACATGGGCGATCAGCCGCCGGGCGACCGCCCCGCCGCGGGCGGCCGGCACGACGTAGAGATTGTCGAGCAGCAGATAGTCCCGCGCCCGAAAGCTGGAATAGACCGGGAACCAGCTGGCAAAGCCCAGCGCCCGGCCGGCCGCATCTTCGGCCAGCGCCGCCTGAAAACGCGGTGCCGGACCGAAACCGTGTGCGGCCACCAGCGCCTCGGTCGCGCGAAACCGGGCGCCGGCGCCGTCTTCCACCGCAAGATCGCGCAGCAGCGCCCAGAGCCGCCCGGCATCCGCCGCCACGGCCGCCCGGATCACGATCCCGGCGCCCTCTCCTGCTTCTGCTCCGGTCATCCCACCCTCTTCAGCGCCCCGGCTGCCTTCGCGTCAGCTGCCCGCTTCACATCTTCGGGCACCAGCCCGGTCGACAGCGACCAGGCATCGACATCATTGGCGCCTTCGGTCGCGATCACCAGCACCCGCGCCGCAGGCCCGAGCCCGAGTGCCGCCTGAAGCCCCGGATCCGCCACCGCCTGAAGCAGGCCCGCGAGCCCCGCGGCACCGCTTTCGCCCACCACCAGGGCAGGATCACCCGCAACCGGCCGGGCCAGCCGGTTCACCGCCGCCCGTGCCGCTGCATCGGGCACCGCCATGAAATCGCGGGCGAGGCGCGAGAGGATACGCCAGCCGGTCGCCGAAGGCTCGCGGCATTCAAGCAGCGCCATCACGGTCGGCGCATGGACGGCAAGCTGCAGGCGCCGCCCGGCCCGCGCACTTTCCAGCAGACAGGCGGCCCCGTCGGGTTCCACCACCACCAGCCGGATGCCCAGGCCCGCCAGCGCCAGATGTGCCGCGACCGCGGCCGCCATGCCGCCGACACCGGCCTGGAGGAACAGATGGGTCGGCGGCCGGTCGCCGCATTGACGCAGGATCTCGGCCGCCATCACGGTATAGCCCTGCATCACCAGGGTCGGGATCCGTTCCTGCCCCGGCAGGGCCATGTCCGAGACGTTGATCCAGCCTTCGGCTGCGCAGCTCCTGGCGACCGCGGCCAGGCTGTCGTCGTAATCGCCCGCCACCCGCACGATCCGGGCCCCCTCGGCCCGGATGGCATCGGCGCGCACCTCGCGCACGCCCTGATGCAGGAAGACCACGGCCCGCGCGCCCACCAGCCGCGCCCCGGCGGCGACCGACCGGCCATGATTGCCGTCGGTGGCGCAGGCCATGGTGAGGGTGCGGGTGACCGCAAGAAGGGCAGGCGTGCCGAGATCTTCCGGCCCGAAGCGGCGCCCCGTCCGCCGCCCGGCCTCGTCCAGCGCCAGACGGATCGCGGCATGGGCGCCGCCGAGCGCCTTGAAGCTGCCGAGCCCGTGGCGACCGCTCTCGTCCTTCACCAGCAGCGCACCAAGCCCCGAGGCCGCGGCGAGCCCCGGCAGTTCGACCAGCGGTGTCGGCCCCTCGCCATGGGTGACGGCGAACAAAGCCTCCGCCGCGGCAGCGGCCCCGGCGCCGAAGGCGGCCGCATCGGCAGGATCGAGCGCGCCGCCGGCATCGGCGAGCATGTTGGGCAGATACATGGTCCATCCCCTGGCTGCTGTGAGAGGATGGAAGAATATTGCGTGTGGTCAGAGAAAGGCGCTTTGATCCCGGGGTGTCGACGCAAGTTTTTCTCGTCCGGAGGCCACCAGATGACGATCGGATCCAACCGCGCCGAACTCGACGGCTTCGATCTGGCGATCCTGGCCCTGCTTCAGCAGGATGCGCGCCTGCCGCAGCGGCGGATCGCCGAGGCGGTGGCGCTGTCGACACCGGCGGTGCAGCGGCGGATCCGGCGGCTGGAAGAGATCGGCGTGATCCTGGCCAATGCCGCGATCGTCGATCCGGCCCGGCTCGGCCGGCCGATCACCATTCTGGTGCTGGTGGAGGTGGAAAGCGAACAGGCGGCCCCGCTGGACGCGACCCGCGCCGCCTTTGCCGCCGCCCCGGAGGTCCAGCAATGCTATTACGTCACCGGCGAGGCCGATTTCGTGCTGGTGGTGACGGTGCCCGACATGGGTGCCTATCAGGCGCTGACCCGCCGGCTGTTCCTGGACGACCCCAATGTCCGCCGTTTCCGGACCTTCGTCGCCATGGAACGGGTGAAGGTCGGGCTGGCGGTGCCGGTCGATGCCGCGGCCGTCAACGGCCGGTCGTGAATTCCCGAGGCGATCGTAAACTCAAGACGCCGTCGTGAAGGGATTGGCGCCGGTCGCGGCCAGCACCGCCCAGGCGGTGGCGCCCAGATGCGGCCAGCGGTGGTAGCGGAAATCATCGATCACGCTGTCGGGGCCGATGGCGAGGCCGGTGGTGATCGACGGCCGGCGCGTCGCCCAGAGCCAGCCCCCGGGCGAGACCTCGCCCAGCACCAGATCGAGCAGGCGCTGCGCCTCGCCCGTCTGGCCCAGATGGCCGGCAACCAGGGCCGCCTGGGCGGTGCCCTCGATCCAGACCCCGTCGCGGTCGTCGTTGAAATCGAAACCGCCATCGACGCCATGGGCATCGCCCGCCCAGGCCCAGGCGCTCCGCCAGGCCACGGGTGCCCCCTGCAACAGCAGCGGCCAGAGCTGGGCATCCAGCCCCGAGGTCCTGGTGTTGAGCGTGGCCCCATCGGGCAGGGTGCCGGTCGGGAAATGGTCGCTGCCGGCCTGCCACATCCGGTCGAGGAACCGGCGCGCCCGATCTGCCGCAACGCCCCAGCCGGCCGTGCCGGGATCAGCAGTCTTCAGGCGCGTGAACAGCGCCACCAGATCGGCATGATGCTCGGTCGATTTCCAGCCGATCCGGCGCAGCCCCGCCCCGGCCCCGTCCACCCCGCCGGTATAGCCGCCGGGGCCGGCCTCGTCGGCGGTCTGGTCGATCACCCAGCCCCCGATCCGGCGGGCGGCGTCGAGGGCCTGTCGGCGCAGATCGGCCGGGAAGGCCGGATCCTCGGGGCGTTCTGCCACCGCAAGCAGGGCAAGGCCCACCCAGGCCGCATTGCCGGTGGCGGTGCCGGTCTGATAGGGATCCTCCACCCAGCGGCCGGCGGCGGCATCCCACCAGCCATTGGGCGGCGGCGGGCTTTCGGTCTGGGCACCGGCGCGATAGGCATTGCGCACACGGCCGCGATCGGCACCCGCCTGGCGCGGATCTTCCGACAGCACGGCATCGGCGAAGGCGATGGCGATCCTGGCTGCGGCATCGCTGCGGCCGCAGGCGATCAACGCCCGGAGCGCCAGGGCGTTGTCATAGGCGAAGGCGGCGCCGGCAAGCGCCGGGTCCGGATGCGGGCCCGACCCCGCCGGGGCATCCCAGCTGCGCAGGAAAACCGGCCCGGCGCCGTCGATCGCATCCACCCGCCCGGCCATGGCCTGGCAGAGCGGCACCACGCCCTGGGGCAGGACCGGCGCCGCGGCCGGAGCCCGCATGATGCCGAGCGCGGTGAGCGCCGCGACCAGGACAGGAAGGGTCGGGCGCAGAGGATGGGTCGGGCGTCGCGACATCAGAGATCGGCGACCCGGAACGGCCGGATCTCGAAACTCTGCCACACGCCCTGCACGGTATAGGGGTCGGCGGCCAGGGCGGCATCCAGCGCCGCCCGGTCGGGATATTCGGCCAGCATGGAGGAGCCGATCATGGTGCCGGCCTCGTCCAGCATCGCGCCGCCGATGATCAGATGGCCGTCGGCCTTCATTCTGCGTGCATTTTCCAGATGGGCCGGGCGCGCCGCCGCACGGCGGGCCGGCGCTTCGGCATCGGTACCGTCGCGGGCGATGACCAGGAACTGCATGGGCGTCTCCTTGATATCTCGTCTCGGCCGGTCTGCCGCCGGCCCGGCGTGTCGCGTCTCTGTCGGGGCCGGATCAGGCGTCGCGGCCGAGCAGGGCCATCAGCTCGCGCCATTCGCGCGGGCTCATGCCGGTCTCCTCGCGCGCCGGCATCTCGCCGGCCAGCATGCGCCGGACGACATGCAGGGCGCTGCGCGACAGGTGTGCGCCGCCCAGCCGGTATTCCTCGAAGGCGGCGGCGACCAGCGGCACCCAGCGATGGGTGATGTCCATCATGGTCTCGGCATAGGCGCGGATTTCGTACTGGGCATGGGGATCGGCACGCAGCGACAGAAAATGCAGCAGGTTGTGCAGATCGGTCTTCCAATACCACTGCGTGTAGTAGTTCAGGGTCAGGTTCATCCGCGCCAGTTCGCGCGCCAGGCGGTCGCGGGTCGGATCCTCGGCCTCGCCCTCGTCGGTCTCGTTCAGCATCCAGCGGTAGTTGTCGTACACCCGCCGGGCATCGTCGCGCAGGATGTCCATCACCCGGCCGGCCTGATCGGCCGGCAGCAGCGCCTCGCGGCCCTGGCGGTTGCTGGTCGACTGCGCCGCCACCTGGTCGGCCGCCGGCACATAGAACTCCCGGTCCAGGATCGAATAGCGCGCCGAGTACTCGTTGACATTGGCGGTGCGGTGGCGGATCCACTGCCGCGCCACGAAGATCGGCAGCTTCACATGCAGCTTGATCTCGCACATCTCGAACGGCGTGGTGTGCCGGTGGCGCATCAGATAATTGATCAGCCCGCGGTCCTCGTTGACCTTGCGGGTGCCGCGGCCATACGAGACCCGCGCCGCCTGAACCACCGCCGCATCGTCGCCCATATAGTCGACCACGCGCACGAAACCATGGTCGAGCACCGGAAAGGCGGTGTGCAGCACGCTTTCCATGCCGGTCGAGACCGTGCGCAGGGTGGGCACCGCCTCGGCGCGCAGGGCGTCGATTTCGGCCTGCTGCTCGGGGGTTACGGTCATCGCGTCGGTCTCCTTCCGGCGTGGATCTGGTCGCCCCTGGATACAGGGGCCGCCCCCCGCAGGCAAGGGCGCGGCGTCCCCCTGCATCGCATGGCCGCAGCTTGGGCTTTGCATGTCACGGCCGAGCGCCTATATATGGGGTGCCGGTCGCAAGGCCGGCTATGGCGATACAGGGCCTCACGGAATAAACGTATCGGACCCGGGGGCAGTGCCCGGCGCCTCCACCAGTTCAGATCACCGGCCTTCGGGCCGGTGCTCCATGGGGGCGAGCCAGGATCGACGTGCGTGGTAAAGGTTTGGTCTTCGCCCGGCATGATACCGCCGTTATCGGGTCACTCAAACAGGTGCGAACGACAACCGTGTCGCCCTCGCTGCCTAACTAGGCAAGCGCGGTCCGGGGGGCACCGGGCAACAGAAGCCCCCCACTCTATCACCGGCCGCAGCCGGTCCGGATGCCGTGTCGCGGGATGCGGGGTCCGCCGTTGCAGCCGGACCTCGGCCCTTCTTGACCAGCCGACGATCATCTTCAACCGACGATCATCGAGACCGGACGCCGCATGCCGCAGATCGCCTACGACCAGCTCATCGACACCGCTCTGCGTGGGGTGGTCCGCACCGTTCTCGAACAGGCTGCCGAAAGCGGCCTGAGCGACGGCCATCATTTCTACCTGACCTTCCGCACCCAGGCGCCGGGCGTCGAGGTGCCGGAATATCTTCGCGCCCGCTACCCGGAAGAGATGACCATCGTGCTGGAGCACGAGTTCTGGGGCCTGGACGTGAACCAGCACGGTTTTGCGGTGACGCTGGCCTTTGGTGGCCGCCATGAGCGTCTGGTCGTGCCCTTCGTCGCCATCACCGGCTTCGCCGATCCGAGCGTCAAGTTCGGCCTTCAGTTCCACGCCATCGACGAGGCAGACGACCTCTTCGACGACGAGGATGAAGAGGTCGACGAGGAGATGTTCGAGATCGAGGACCGGCTGTCCGAAGGCCAGGACAACGGCCGCGCGGCGCCGACCCCCGAGGCCGAGGCCGGCGACAACGTCGTGGCGCTCGACCGGTTCCGCAAGCGCTGACCCCCGATGGCGGAGGCAACCACCGCCGATGGTGCCGCCGGCCTGCCGGCGGCCGCCCGCCGTGTGGCCGCAGCGCTTGAAGCGGCCGGCCATCCGGCCGTCATCCGCATTTTCCCCGACAGCACCCGATCCGCCGCCGAGGCTGCCGCCGCCGTCGGCTGCCGGACGGAAGAGATCGTCAAATCGCTGATCTTCCGGCGCAGCAGCGACGATGCCGCGGTGCTGGTGCTGATCGGCGGTGCCGACCGGGTCGATACCGCAAAGCTCGCCCTGGTCGTGGGATCGAAGACCGGCCGGGCGGATGCGGATTTCGTGCGCCGGGCCACCGGCTATGCCATCGGCGGCGTGCCGCCGCTCGGCCATGCGACAGCTGCGGTGGTGGTGATGGATGAAGGGCTGATGGCGCTGTCCACCGCCTGGGCGGCCGCCGGCACCCCGCATGCGGTGTTCGAGACCACGCCGGCCGATCTGGCCCGGATCACCGGTGCCGTGATCGCAGCCGTGGCCGCCACGCCTGCAGCCTGACCGGCCGGCCATGGCCGCTCCGCTCCCGCCCGCCCCCCTGGACGAAGATCCCCCGCAGGACCTGATGCTGCCGCCCCTTGAGGCGGCGGTCGAGAAACGCTCGGTCTCCATCCAGGGCCACCGCACCAGCGTGTCGCTGGAAGCGCCGTTCTGGCGGGTGCTGAAGCGGGCGGCACGCGCGCGCGGCATCTCTCTGGGCGCGCTGGTCGCGGCGATCGATGCCGCCCGGCGGGTGGACCGGGTCAACCTGTCGAGCGCGCTGCGGCTCTTCGCCCTGGCCGAGGCGGAAAGCCGGGCCACCGCGGCCCCTTCCGACCCGGAATCCACGCTGCGGGCCCCGTCGGAAGACGCCTCGGACCAGCTGTGACACCCCCGGCGCTTGCGCCGCAGCATCCGCGTGGTATATCTCTGGGCCGGGGATGAGAGCCGACGGCCCGTCCGTGACCACATTCCCGAATTTTGGCGGGGCGTAGCGCAGCCTGGTAGCGCATCTGCTTTGGGAGCAGAGGGTCGCGTGTTCGAATCACGCCGCCCCGACCATATCTATCCTGTCCGGCCGCGCCGGCCCACCAGCCTCGCGGCCACGAACCGGACCACCCGAAACGGCCCGCCGGCCCGAAGCGACCGGTATCGAGGCCCGTCGACAAGGATCGTGTGAGGCGATGGACGCGCGCATCTACCTGCCGGCGAAGAACGCCATGCAGTCCGGCCGCGCCAACACCCGCAAATGGGTGCTGGAGATGGAACCCGCTGCGGCGAAGCGCCTGGACCCCCTGATGGGCTGGACCGGCTCTGCCGATACCGACCAGCAGGTCGTGCTGCGGTTCGAGACCCTGGACGAGGCCGTGGCCTTCGCCAAGCGCAAGGGCCTGACCTACGAGGTCTACGAGCCGCATATGCGCGACCTGAAGATTCAGGCCTATGCCGACAAGTTCCGCTGGGACCGCGTGCGCTGAACAGCGTTCCGGCCTGACGGGTGCCCTTAGCTCAGTTGGATAGAGCATCGGCCTTCTAAGCCGGCGGTCGCAGGTTCGAATCCTGCAGGGCACGCCAGTCTTTCACGTCGCAGTCCGGTCCGCCGGGCTGCGGCGTGTCGTTTCGGGGGCGTGGCCGGCCGGTGCCCGTCTTCTTACCGAGACACCGTGTTCTTGCTGAGACATGGGGCTGCCGGGGGTGGCGGCAGGGCGCCCGCTCGATCATGCTGAGGGGCAGACCTTGCAGTCCGGAAACCGGAGGACGTGATGCCCCTGAACGCCCGCAAGGCGGTGCCGGTCGCCCTGGCCGCCATGCTCGCCGTCGCCACCGCCGCCCTGCCCGCCCGCGCCGACGGCACCTTCCCCACCAGCCTCGCCACCGAAGATCAGCAGCGGCTGGAGGCCTTCGAGACCGCCCGCGCCGAGGCGATCGCCGAGGCGCGCGCCGGCGGATCGCCCGAGGATGTGTCGGTGCTGGACGAGGTGCTGAGCGGCCGGCCGACCACGATGACGCCGGCCGAGATGGCCGGGATCTGGCGTTGCCGGACGATCAAGCTGGGCGGGCTGCTGCCGCTCACCATCTATCGCGACTTCAAGTGCCGGATCACCGATGACGGCGCCGGGCTGCGGCTGGAAAAGCTCTCGGGCTCGCAGCGGACCGGCGGCACCTTCTATGATCTGGCCGACGAAACCCGGCTGGGCTATGCCGGCGCCGGCTGGGTGGCGGGCGAGGCTCCCATGCGCTACGGCACCGATCCCGAGCGCAACCAGGTCGGCTATCTGGTGGTGCTCGGCCCCGAGCGCATGCGGCTGGAACTGCCGCTGCCGCAGTTCGAGTCCAAATTCGACATTCTGGACCTCAGGCGCTGACGGGACTTCAGGCACTGACGGGACTTCAGGCGCTGAGTTGCCGGGGCCGGCCACGATCCATAAGCAGCGCCGAAATCGCCCGGCGCACCGGTGCGGCCCCGCGGCCAAGATCCATCACCGCCCGCCGGGCAAGGCGTGCGGCGGGGTCGTCGCGGGTGTAGAGCCCGACGATGGCATTGGTCGCCGCCCAGAGCGGGGCCGTGGTCAGCTTGTGGCCGGCTTCGTAGCGATGCAGCATCAGGGCCGAGGCGATGTCGCCATCGGTGCGGGCGGCGCGGGCGATGCCCTCGGCCAGGCGTTCGGCGCTCTTCAGCCCCAGATTGAAGCCGTGGGCGGTGACCGGATGCATGCCGACCGCGGCATCGCCGATCAGCGCGAAGCGATGGCCGACGAAGCGGCGGGCCTGGACGGCGACCAGCGGCCAGCCATGGCGGGTGCTTTCAAGCTGCAGCCGGCCGAGCCGGCCGTCCAGCCGGACCATGATCTCATCCGCGAAGGCCGCGGGGTCGAGTGCGGTCAGCCGCGCGATTTCGGTATGGGGCAGCGTCAGCACCACCGAGGAGCGGCGGCCCGTGAGCGGCAGCAACGCCACCGTCTGGCCGTGACCGAACCATTCGGTCGCCACACCGCCATGATCGACCTGATCGTGGCTCATCCGGCAGACCAGCATGGTCTTGCCGAAATCCACCTGATCCGCGGCAATGCCGCGGGCCTCGCGCATCTTCGAGAACCGGGTATCGGCCGCGACCACCAGGCGGGCAGTCAACTCGCGGCCATCCTCCAGATCGACCGCCATGCCATGCGGGCGCACCCGGATGCCGGTCGCCTTCAGACCGTCCAGGATCGTCGCGGAGGTCTGCTCGCGCACCGCGTCATGAAGCGCCCGCCGGATCAGGTGATTGGGCACCAGACGGCCCAGCGGGCGGCCATCGGCGGCACCGTCGAAGATCAGGCTGCGATGGCCGGCCCCGTTCAGCACCCGGGCGGCGCGGAGGGGGGCGGTCTCTCCGGCCGGAATCCGCGCCCAGGCGCCCAGCCGCTCCAGCACCGCCATGGAATGATGGGTGAGCGCGATCTCGCGGCCGTCGAAAGGCGGGTCGGCCAGCACGGCCGCCGGCTGCGGATCGATCAGGGTAACGTCGAGCCCGGTGCCGTCCAGCGCCCGCGCGAAGGCAAGCCCTGCCGGGCCCGCGCCGATCACCGCCACATCCGTCTGCATGCGCCCCTCCTCCGTGACACCGGCCGCCGAGGCCGGGACGGCCTCGCGGGCGACAGGCTAGCAGCGGGCGCGGTGCGGTGCTATGCGGCGTTGTGTCCGGTGGCGGCACCCTTTGTCCTGGCGTCCGCTTCGGCCTCCGCCTCCGCTTCGGCGAGCCGGGCATAGCGGCGGGCCAGCACGGCGCAGACCATCAGCTGGATCTGGTGGAACAGCATCAGCGGCATCAGGATGGCGCCGGTATCGCGGCCGGCGAAGATCACATTGGCCATGGGCACGCCCGAAGCGAGGGTCTTCTTCGAGCCGCAGAACACGATGGTGATCCGGTCGGCCCGCGAGAAGCCGAGCCAGCGCGAGCCCAGCATGGTGATCGCCAGCACCAGGGCCAGCAGCAGGCAGTCGACCACCAGCATCACCGCCAGATCCAGCGCACCGACCCGGTTCCAGAAGCCCGAGACCACCGCGCCTGAAAAGGCGAGATACACGACCAGCACGATGGAGCCGCGATCGACCAGCCCCAGCGGTTTGCGGTGCCGGCGCAGCCAGTCGCCGATCCAGCGTTCCAGCACCTGGCCGGCGATGAACGGCACCAGCAGCTGGAAGACGATCGCCTCCACCTGATCCAGCGACACCCCCTGGCCGCTGGCCCCGAACAGCAGCGCCACCATGGCCGGGGTGATGAACATGCCGAGGATGTTCGAGGCCGAGGCCGAGCACACCGCCGCCGGGACATTGCCGCCGGCGATGGCGGTGAAGGCGATCGAGGACTGAACGGTGGAGGGCAGCACGCAGAGGAACAGCAGCCCCATCGCGATCGCCGGCGACAGCACGCTTTCCGGCAGCAGATGGGTGATGGCAAGACCCAGCACCGGGAAGATCACGAAGGTCGTGGCCAGCACCGCGATATGCAGGCGCCAGTTGGTCATGCCCTCGATCACGGTTGCGCGGGACAGCCGGCCGCCATGGAGGAAGAACACCGTCGCGATGGCGACGGTCGCGACATCGTGCAGGATCTCCGATGCCCGGCCGTCCACGGGCAGGATCGAGGCGGTCGCGACCGCCAGAATCAGCGCCAGCACGAAACGGTCCGGTAGAATGCGCGACAACAGGGCCATGGACGTCCTCCTTTCTGCTGTTCTGCGCCATCGCGGTTCAGGATGGAAGGAATAACAGGCATCATGTTTCACGATGACCGGATCCCCATCCCCGAGAGGCCGAGCCGATGCTCGATCCCGTTCAGCTGCGCAGTTTCATGGCCGTGGCCGAGGCCGGCAGTTTTACCGCCGCCGCCCGCGGGCTGGGGCTCGGCCAGTCGACCGTCAGCCAGCATGTCGCCCGGCTGGAGGCGGCGGCCGGCCGGCGGCTCATCGATCGCGACACCCATCATCTGTCGCTGACGACGGATGGCGAAGCCATGCTCGGCTTCGCCCGCGCCATGCTGGCGGTCGAAGATCGCGCCCGGGCGCATTTCGCCGCCCGTGAACTCCATGGCCGGCTGCGCTTCGGCGCCTCGGAAGGCTTCGTCACCAGCCGGCTCGGCCGGGTGCTGGAAAGCTTCGTGCGCGACCACCCGGCCATCGATCTGGAAATCACGGTCGCGCTCTCGGGCACGCTGCACCGCATGCTGGATGACGGCCTGCTGGATCTGGTGCTGGCCAAGCGGCGTCTGGGCCGGCCCCGCGGCCGGCCGGTGCACCGCGAGCCGCTGATCTGGGCGGCGCGCAGCGCCGACATCGCCGATCCTGCCCGGCCGCTGCCGCTGATCGCCTTTCCGCCGCCCAGCATCACCCGGGCGGCGGCGATCGACGCGCTCGACCGTGCCGGCCGGGCCTGGCGGATCGTCTGCACCTCGGGCAGCCTGAGCGGGCTCAAGGCCGCGGCCGATGCCGGGCTGGGCGTGATGGTCCAGCCCCGCAGCATGCGTCCTCATGGCCTGGTGGAACTGGAGGGTGGCCCCGGCCTGCCGGCGCTGGAAGAGGTGGAGTTCATCATCGAGGACGTTTCGGTCCGCCGCCCGCCCGACAGCCCGGAAGCCCGCGCCGCCCGGATCCTGACCGAGGCGCTGGTGGTGGGGGGGATCTGGCGGAATGGGTGAACCGGCCGCGATATGCGGCGCTGAAATTGACGCATGCGCCCCCCATCTCTAAAGTAGAACGGCAATCGGGAGGCCCGATATGAGTGACACTCTTGAAATTCCCTCTAAGGAATTTGAGCACAACTTCAGCCGGTACAGGTCGGCTGCAAAACATCAGCCGGTTGTCGTCCTGGACGAAGGGGAGGATGCCGTGGTTCTGATTTCGATGAACGAGTATCGTCGCCTGAAGCGGCGGGATCGGGAGGTTTTGCGGGTCGAAGATCTTTCCGACGATGACATCGCTGCCATCGAGGCCGCCGAGCCCGGCCCCGAATGCGCGCAGTTTGACCACGAATTCCCCGCACATGGCTGGAAGTGAGCGGGGACGGTGAGAGCCCCCGATCCGACCCCGGGCCTGGTCGTTCGCTACAGTTTTCTCTGGTGGTCTGAACACCGCGCCGGGCGAGAAGAAGGGGTGAAGGACAGGCCTTGTGCCGTGGTCCTGGTCAGCCTTGATGAAGACGGCCTCAAACAGGTGACGGTCCTGCCGATCACCCATTCACCGCCCGGCGATCCCGATGCGGCTCTGGAACTGCCTGCCGAGACCAAGCAGCGCCTCGGCCTTGATGGTTTGCGGTCCTGGATTGTCCTCGACGAAGTCAACCGTTTCATCTGGCCTGGGCCGGACCTCGTCCCAAGGGTACGGGGCGACATGTCGACCGTTGCATACGGACATCTTCCCCGCGCCCTGATGCTTGAACTGCGCCGGCGGGTCGGTGTCCTGGCAAAAGCAAGACGGCTGCGGACAGTGCGGCGCACGGAATAGACGTGGGCCGCGCGCCGTCAGCGCCGTTCCCCAACCACCTCCCGCACCACCCCGCGCAGCCAGCGATGGACCGGATCGGCATCCATCCGCGGGTGCCAGAGCAGCGAGATGGTGATGTCGGGCACCGGCAGTGGCAGGGGGATGGTGACGAGGCCGTCGCGCAGCCGGCCGGTGGACCGCTCGGGCACGGTGGCGATCAGCCCGCCGTCGCGGACCAGGGAAAGGGCGGCCGGGAAGCTGGCGACGGTGGTGATCACCCGCCGCTCCAGCCCCAGCACCGCCAGCGCCTGATCGACGGCTTCGTGGCCCGTGGGCCGGCGCGCCACGCGGACATGGTCCCCCGCGGCATAAAGTGCCGGCGTCGCCCGGGGCGCGTTGGCCAGCGCATGGTCGGCCCGCACCACCGCCACGAAGCGGTCGCGGAACAGGGCCTGGGCCCGCAATTCGGGCCCTGCGGTCCCGTCCGCCACCCCCGTTTCCAGATCCACCACCGCATCGCGCAGCGCCGTGCCGTCCTTGTCGGTGCGGGCGACGAAATGCAGGCGCACGCCCGGCGCCTCCTGCGCGATCCGCCCGAGCAGGGCTAGACCGAAGGTTTCGACGAAGCCCTCGCGGGTTCTGAAGGTGAACGCGCGGTCGATCCGGGCCAGATCCGGCGGGGCTGCCGGCCGCAACAGGGCGGCCGCATCGCGCACCAGCCGCGCCGCCTCGTCCCGCAGCTCCAGCGCCCGCGGGGTCGGCACCAGGCCGCGGCCGGCCCGGACCAGCAGCGGGTCGCCGGTGGTCTCGCGCAGCCGCGCCAGCACCCGGCTGGTCGCCGACGCGCTGAGCTGCAGCCGCGCCGCCGCCCGGGCGACACTGCATTCACTGAGCAGCGCATCAAGCGCGATGAGCAGGTTGAGATCCGGGATGGTCATGCCCTGATGATAGCACATGGCGCTGCATGACATATGGCGCCTGATGCAGCCTTTGACTGCAAATGCTGCATCTTCCGCCATGTGAAGGCCGGGCGCAGGCTGTCTGCATCTCCCGAGCGGGAGCAGGCGATCGACGGAGACCCCGATGACAGACATGCCTCCCTCCTCCTCCCCCACGCACGCCGATAGCACCCGGGCCGATGACACCCGGGCCGGCCGCACGGGTCTGGCCGGTCTGGCGCTTTCCATGCTGACCGCCTCGCTCGGCGTCAGCATCGCCAATGTCGCCCTGCCGACGCTCGCCCAGGCCCTCGACGTGCCGTTTCAGGCGGTGCAATGGGTGGTGCTGGCCTATCTGCTGGCGGTGACGGTAGCGATCGTCGGCGCCGGCCGGCTGGGCGATGCGCTCGGGCGCCGGCGGGTGCTCTCGGCCGGGCTCGTGCTCTTTGCGCTTGCCTCGGCGGCCTCGGCGCTGGCGCCCTCTTTCGACCTGCTGATCGCGGGCCGGGCACTCCAGGGGCTGGGGGCGGCCGTGCTGATGGCGCTGACCCTGGCACTGGTCCGCGAGACGGTGGCGGCAGAGCGCACCGGCGCCGCCATGGGCCTGCTCGGCACCACCTCGGCCATCGGCACCGCGCTCGGGCCTTCGATGGGCGGGCTGCTGATCGCCGCCGCCGGCTGGCGGGCGGTGTTCATCGTGCTGGTGCCGGCGGCGCTGGCCGCCCTGCTGCTGATCCGCCGCGGCCTGCCCGCCACGCCCGCCCCCAGTCCGGCCGCCCCCGCAGCCCCTCGCCCAGGGCTCGACCTGCCGGGCACGCTGGTGCTGGCCGTCAGCCTCGGCGCCTATGCCCTGGCCATGACCCGGCCGCACGGGCTCGATACCATGGCCTTCATCCTGCTCGCCATCGCCGCCCTCGGCGTCACGATCTTCCTGGGCGTGGAGCGCCGCGCCCGGGCACCGCTGATCCGGCCGGCGGCGCTCTGCGAACCGCTGCTCGCCGCCGCGCTGATCTGCAATCTGCTGATCGCGACCGTGATCATGACCACGCTGGTGGTCGCCCCCTTCTACCTCTCGCACACGCTCGGCCTCGACACCGCGCGGGTCGGGCTGGTGATGTCGGTGGGGCCCGTGCTGTCGGCCCTGACCGGCCTGCCGCTCGGCCGGCTGGTCGATCGGGGCGATGCCGGTTTGATGGCGGTCGCAGGGCTCGCCGCCATGGCCGCGGGCGCCGCCCTGCTCGCGGTTCTGCCCGGCTGGTTCGGCCTGCCCGGCTATCTTGCCGGCATCCTGGTGCTCACCCCCGGCTATCAGCTGTTTCAGGCCGCGAACAACACCCAGGTCATGGCCACGGTGCCCGCAGACCGCCGCGGCGTCACCTCGGGCATGCTGGGCCTTGCCCGCAATCTGGGGCTGGTGACCGGTGCGGCGGTGATGGGCGCGGTCTTTGCCGCCGCCGCCGGCGGCAATGTCACCACGGCCGGCGCCCATGCCGTCGCCCGGGGGCTGCGCGTCACCTTCGCCACCGCCGCCCTGCTGATGCTGGCCGGCATCGTCATCGCGCTTGTCGGACGCACGATGGCGGGGCGCATGATTGCGGGACGGTCGGCGGCGGTCAGATCCAGGCGGGATCGGTCGTGAACACGATGGTCAGCCAACGATGCGGGCCGGCCTCGCCCAGTGCCTCGCCGATCTCGCGGCGGATGCCGTCGAACCAGGCGGTCGTGCCCGGATGATCGGCGGGCACCACCACATGGATCTCGATGAACCGGCCGCGGCCGACCTTGGCGGCATAGCTGGAATAGGTGGTGAAGCCGTGCCGCGCCACCACCGCATCCATCACCCGCCGCACCCGGGCATCCAGCGTGTCGGGGGTCATCAGGAAGATCTCGGTCGCCGCCCGCCACACGATCCGCGCCGGCACCGGCAGCAGGCAGAGCGTCAGCACCATCAGCACCGCCGGGTCGACATAGGGGGTGAGCCACGCATGGGGCGTGCCGTCCAGAACGGCCCCCGCGACGAAGGCCGCCAGCAGCGCGCTGGTGATCAGCGCCGAGAGCAGCCAGCCCCGCGCATCCAGCGCCAGCAGGTCCGATCCGATCTGCCGGTTGGCGCGCCGGCCATAGGCGAACATGATGAAGCCGATCGCGGCCACCACCACCGCATAGCCGGCCGCCCAGCCGAAGGCCAGCGGCCGGCCGCCGGCCAGCAGATCGGTCGCCGCGGTCACGAAGGCATAGCCGCAGAGCAGCAGGGTGATGCCGCCATTGACCGCGATCACCATCGGCTCGATATGCCAGAAACCGTGCTGGAAGCGCCGGCTGTCCTCGCGGGCGACCAGACGGGTGACCATCAGCGACAGCAGCGACAGGGCGGCATCCAGCACCGAAAACACACCGTCGAAGATGATCGACTGCGCGCCCGAGGCCAGGCCGAAGCCGATCCCCAGCGCCGAGACCAGCAGGGTGGCGGCGATCGACCGGCGCAGAACCCGGGCTTCATGCGCGACGGTCATGCCCGGTCCTCCCGGCCGGAGGCGGGCAGCGCCGCCGCCCGCTCGCGCAGCACCCGCCGCGCGACGTCGATGAAGGCCCGCAGCTTGGGCTGATTGCGGCTGCGGTCGGGGAAATAGAGCCGCAGCCCGTCCGAGACCGGCAGCCAGTCCGCCAGCACCGTCTCCAGCCGGCCGGCCGCAAGATCATCGGCGATCTGCAGATCGGCGGCATAGATCAGCCCCAGCCCCGCCAGCGCCAGCTCGCGCATCAGGGCGGCATCGTTCACGATCGTCGCCCCCGGCGGGTCCAGCCGGAAGGCCTCGGCCGCGCGTTCGAATTCCCAGCGATAGATCATGCCCGATGTCGGGTAGCGATAGCGGATACAGTCATGGCCATCCAGCAGCGCCCGCGGGTCCGACGGCCGGCCATGGGTGTCGAAATAGCCGGGCGTGCCCGCGACCACCCAATGGAAATCGCGGGTCAGCGCCAGGGTGATCATGTCGCGGGCGATGAATTCGCCGATCCGGATGCCGGCATCGAAGCCTTCATCGGCCAGATCCACCGCCGCATCCTGCACCGCCACCTCTACCGTCACCTCCGGATACAGCCGGCGCAGGACCGGCAGCACCGGCACCATCACCAGATCCACCGCCAGCCGCGGCACGGTCAGACGCAGATGGCCCTGCGGCCGGCTGCGGAAATCGTCCAGACGGTCGAAGGCGGCGGTCATGTCGGCCATGGCCGGGGCCAGCCTCGCCTTCAGCGCCTCCCCCGCCTCGGTCAGCCCCACCTTGCGGGTGGTGCGGTGAAACAGCGCCACCCCGGTGCGCAGCTCCAGCGCCCGCACGGCCTGGCTGACGGCGGCCGGCGTCACCCCCAGCACACCCGCCGCGCGCCGGAAACTCGCCTGCTCGGCCACCGCCAGGAATTCGGCCACGCCCTGAAAGGCGTCGCTCCGCGACATCGGACACCTCGATTGGAAAGTTGAACTTAACAGACTGGATATGACTACACGATTTTCATGACGCTTTCACCGGAGGAGGATCAGCTATCGGATCCGTTATCGGGAAAGGTCCCGCTCATGCAGTACACGACCCTCGGCCAGAGCGGCCTCGTCGTCTCGCGGCTCGCCTTCGGCACCATGACCTTCACCGCCGGCAATGCCGACATGCCCTCGGTCTACAAGACCGGCACGGCCGCGGCCGAGGCGATGATCGGCCGGGCGCTCGACGCCGGCATCACCCTGTTCGACACCGCCGACGGCTATGCCGGCGGCGAGAGCGAGACCATGCTCGGCCGTGCGCTCGGGGCCCATCGCGACCGCGTCGCCATTGCCACCAAGGTCGGTTTCCGCAACGGCCCGGCCCTCGACCGTCAGGGCCTGTCGCGCCGCCACATCCTGCGGTCGATCGATGAAAGCCTCAGCCGGCTCGGCACCGACCGGGTGGAGCTGTACATCGCCCACCGCGAAGACCCGCACACGCCGCTGGAAGAAACGCTGGATGCGCTCGATGCCGTGGTCCGTGCCGGCAAGGCGCTCTATCTCGGCGTCTCCAACTGGCAGCCGTGGAAGATCGCCGCGGCGCTGGAGATCCAGCGCGCCCGCGGCCTTGCGCCGTTCACCCACGCCCAGATGCACTATTCGCTGCTCGGCCGCGACGTCGAGCGGGATTTTCTGCCGATGGCCGCCCGCTACGGCCTGGGTCTCACGGTCTGGGGGCCGTTGTCGGGCGGTTTCCTGACCGGAAAATACGATCAGGGCCGCCTGGACCGGGCCGATGGCCGGCTGTCGGGCTTCGACCTGCTGCCCTTCGACAAGGCGCGCGGCTTCGCCCTGCTCGACGTGATGCGGCCGATCGCGGCGGCCCATGGGGCCAGCCTCGCACAGCTCGCCATCGCCTGGCTGCTGGCCCGGCCGGGCGTCTCCAGCGTCATCCTGGGCGCAAGCCGCATGGACCAGCTGGACGACACCATCACCGCCGCCGGCCTGCGCCTGTCCGCGGACGAGATCGCGGCGCTCGATACCGCCACGGCCCTTGCCCCGGTCTATCCGCACTGGTTCATCCAGGGCCTGGCCGATGCGCCGATGGCAGCGGCACTTGCAGGCTAGCTGCCGAAAAGATCGCCAATTGCGGCCGGGGCCGGACGGCTGCGGGCCAGGCGTTCCAGCGCCGCCCCGTCGCTCTCGGCCCCGCCATCGGGCGTCAGATGCACCAATTGTGCCCCCGCCGCCCTCAACAGCGGCGAGACCAGGTGGAAGCGGTGGCAGTCCAGCGGGTCGCATTCGGCGCACATCAACGCGATGCGATGGTGGCGGGCGCCGTGGAGCAGGCGGGTGATGCCGCGTGCCCGCGCCTCGGCAAGCCGCTCCGGATCGGCATCGGCCGGCGGCCGGCCGCCCAGCTCGGCCCCCAGCGGCACATGGGCGATGCCGGCCATCTTCAGCGCCGCCGCCAGCGGCCGGGCCCCGAATTGCGGATGACGCCGGGACCAGGGCACGGAGCGCAGATCGGCCACGGCCGTGATTTCCGCCGCCCGAAGCAGGGCGACGAAGCGGTCGATCGGATGGTCGGAATGGCCGATGGTCCAGAAGACCGGCCGGGCCACGCCAGTGTCGTCGGTGGGCGTCTCCATCGGGCCATCATGATCCGCCCGGCCCACGGCTGCAATTCCGCAGACCGGCCATCGGACAGACCGGCCGCGCGGTGCGGTGCAGATCGCGCTAGGCTTCGCAAAACACACGAAGACCACCCAGGAGGATCGCCCATGTCCGAGACACCCCCCGTCACCCTGCTCGCCGAAGGTCTGGCCTTCCCCGAGGGCCCGGTCGCCATGCCCGACGGCTCGGTGATCCTGGTCGAGATCGCCGCCGGCCGCATCACCCGCGTGATGCCCGATGGCCGCAAGCTGACCGTGGCCGAGCCCGGCGGCGGCCCCAACGGTGCCGCGATCGGCCCCGACGGCATGCTCTATATCTGCAACAATGGCGGCTTCGAATGGACGGTCGACAAGGGCTTCACCAGGCCCGCCGGCACACCCGCCGACTGGTCGGGCGGGCGGATCGAGCGGGTCGATCCCGAGACCGGCAAGGTCGAGGTGCTCTATACCGAAAGCGATGGCCGGGGCCTGCGCGGCCCCAACGACATCGTCTTCGACGATCAGGGCGGGTTCTGGTTCACCGATCTGGGCAAGACCTTCCACGACCGGACCGATCACGGCGCGATCCACTACGCCAGGGCCGACGGCTCGCTGATCCGCACCGCCGCCTGGCCGGTCAGCAACCCGAACGGCATCGGCCTCTCGCCCGACGGCCGCACGGTCTATGCCGCCGAGACCACCACCGGCCGGCTCTGGGCCTGGACCATCACCGGCCCGGGAGAACTGGCGCCGCAAAGCTGGCCCGAGGTCGAGCATCCGCGGCTGATGGGCCCGGCCCCCGGCTTCCGGCGCTATGACAGCCTGGCGGTAGAGGCCTCGGGCAATATCTGCGTCGCCTCGCTGCGCATCGGCGGCATCGAGGTCTATGCACCCGACGGGCCGGTGATCGATTTCGTGCCCTTCGACGACCCCTACACCACCAATATCTGTTTCGGCGGCCCCGGGCTGAAGACCGCTTATGTCACCCTGTCGGGCACCGGGCGGCTGGTCAGCGTGCCCTGGCCGCGGGCGGGGCTGAAGCTCGCCTATGGTTGACGGGCGGGGTGCCGCAAGGCTATCGGGAAGGTGAGCTGAGCTGACGAAGGGGCCGCCATGTCCGCCGCGATCCATATCGAAAGTCTGACCGGCCGGGCGCTGCACGACCGGCTCGACGATCTGGCGGCCCTGCGCATCGCCGTGTTCCGCGACTGGCCCTATCTCTATGACGGCGACCTCGATTACGAGCGCCGCTATCTCGCCACCTATGCCGAGGCCCCCGGCAGCGTGATCGTGGCCGCAATCGAGGCGGCGACCGGCCGGGTGGTCGGCGCCGCCACCGGCCTGCCGATGTGCCACGAGCCCGAAACCCTGGCCGGCCCCATGCGGCAGGCGGGCTACGACATCGACCGGCTGTTCTATTTCGGCGAGTCGGTCCTGCTCGCCCCCTGGCGCGGCACCGGCATCGGCGTCGGCTTCTTCAATGCCCGGGAAGCCCATGCCCGGGCGCTGGGCCGGATGAGCCATGCCTGTTTCTGCGGCGTGGTCAGGCCCGACGACCACCCGCGCCGCCCGGCGGGCTTCGTGCCGCTCGACGGGTTCTGGCGCCGCCGGGGCTATGAACCCGTGGCCGGCGCGGTGGGGGAAATCTCGTGGCGCGACCTGGACGAGGCCGAAGAGACGGCCAAGCCCATGCAGTTCTGGGCGCGCGCACTTTGACCGGCATCACCGCACGTCCCGCCCGCGGCCGCAGCGCCCCGGCCCCCGGCCCCGAGCGGATCACCGTCGCCGCGGCCGCCTGGCCGGTTGCACGGCCGGACAGCCTTCAGGCGCTGGAAGCGCGTCTCGACCAATGGCTCGGCCAGGCCGTGGCCGGCGGCGCCGAGCTGGCGGTTTTCCCCGAATATGGCGGCATTGAGGCGGGGGTGCTCTCGCCCCGCTGGCGCCCCGGCGACCTTGCGGCGGATATCGATGCCGCCTCGGACATGGCCGGGGTCTGGCTGGATCTGCACCGGCGGCTTGCCCGCCACCACCGCATTCATCTGCTGACCGGCAGCCTGCCGGTGCGCGATCCGGCCCATGACCTGCCGGTCAACCGCTGCTGGCTGGTGGCCCCCGACGGCAGCGCGGCGCATCAGGACAAGCGGATGATGACCCGGTTCGAACGGGAAAGCTGGGGGATC
This sequence comes from Tistrella mobilis, assembly GCF_039634785.1. Lineage (NCBI taxonomy): Bacteria > Pseudomonadati > Pseudomonadota > Alphaproteobacteria > Geminicoccales > Geminicoccaceae > Tistrella > Tistrella mobilis. The sequence continues at coordinate 21,959 of NZ_JBBIAB010000020.1, forward strand.
GGCCCGGGCGATGCCCGGCGGGTCTTCGACACCGCCCTCGGCACCATCGGCATCGCCATCTGCTATGACGCGGAATTCCCGCTGGAGGTGCGCGACATGGTCGCCGCCGGCGCCGGGATCCTGCTGGTGCCCAGCTGCACCGACAGCGCCGCCGGCTATCACCGGGTGCGGGTCGCAGCCCGGGCGCGGGCGCTGGAAGGCCAGTGCTTCGTGATCCAGTCCCCCACCGTCGGCACGGCCGACTGGTCGGAAGCGGTGGATGTGAACCGGGGGGCGGCGGGCATCTTCGCGCCGCCCGATCGCGGCCTGCCCGATGACGGGGTGGTGGCGCAGGGCGGGCTCGACCAGCCGGGCTGGACCATCGCCACGCTCGATCTCGGCGCACTCAGGCGGGTGCGGGCCGACGGACAGGTGCTGCCGCTCCGCCATTGGGACGAGCAGGCATCCGCCGGCCGGGCATGATCTAGTCGGCTTCCGCCTCGATCCGCGCGACCACCGGGCTGGCGCGAAGCGCATCGACCAGTTCGGCCGTGCAGGCGACCGGCACCATGCCGAAGGCGGTGGGCGGCCCGATCCAGACCAGATGATCGGCCAGGCCGAGACGCTCGGCCTCTGCCTGCAGGCCGCGGGCACGGCGGGCGGTATCGGCGGCGGCGGCGGCGAGCCCTCGTCCGGTCGACGGGGTTTCCGTCGCCGCCAGGGTGATCAGATAGCGTCGGGTTCCGGCCGGCTTGGGCGGCGGCATGGGCATGGGTCCTCGGGAGGGTCTTGGTCCGCAGGGAGGGCGGCAGGCTGGTGCCGCCGCGGACCAGCATATGGCATCTTCCGCGTCCGGGGGTAAGACCATGTCGGTGACATCGCGCCGTCACCGCGAGATTGGCGCGGCAGGACCGGCGCGGCGAGATGGGCGCAGCGGAATCAGGGCCGGCTGCGGAACACCGCCCGGCTGTGCTCGAACAGATGGCGGATGGCGTGCAGCGCCGCCGCCCGGGCGGCGGTATCGGCCGCCGCCAGCGGCTCGGCCGCGGCCAGTTCGGCGGCCAGCGCCCTCGCCCCCAGATTGGCGGCAGACCCCTTGAAGCCATGGGCCGCGCGCCGCCAGGCCTCGCCGCCCGCACCGAGGGCTGCCTCCAGCGCCGCCAGATACTCCAGCGCCCCGGCTTCGAACAGGCCGAAGACCTCGTCTTCGAGATCCCGGTCGCCGAGGGTATAGGATCTGAGCTGATCGAGGTCGAAGATCTCCACCGGCATCTCCTTCACCGGCATTCTTTCCGGGCGTGGCAATCAGTCGAGCGGGAATTCCGCATGCACCACCGTGTCGCCCGGGCGGATGCCGAGCAGCCGGGCGGTGCCGGCATTCAGCTCCAGCACCGCACGTGCGGCATGCTTGGAGCCGATCGGCGTGTCGGTCAGCGGCACGGTATCGGCCGCGATGTCGACCACCACGCCCTCGGCATCCAGGAACAGCATGTCGAGCGGTACATAGGTGTTGCGCATCCACATGGTCGGCTGGCTGCCCTCGGGGAAGACGAACAGCATGCCGCGATCGGCGTCGAGATCGGAGCGGAACATCAGCCCCATGGTCCGCGCCTCGTGCGAGCGGGCGACCTCCACGCGGAACATGCGGGCCTTGCCGCCCTCGGCCGGCCGGATCGCCAGCGGCTCCAGCGGCTGTTCCGGCAGGGCCTGGGCCTGGATCACCGCGCTTGGCCAGGATCTCGCCGCCACCGCCGGCCAGGCCCAGGCGCAGTTGGCCGCCAGCATCATGGTTGCGATCAACAGACAGAGCGATGCCCGGTAGCCTGGGCGGCACCGGTTCAGGACCTGGTCCAGCATGCGCGTTCCTCGTCGGGGGCTCACGCGGCCGTTACCGTCGTCTGCCTGCCCGGGCATGTGAAGATCCTCTGCCCGAAGATCGTCTGCCCGGAAAGGCGGTCGTCGCGTCGGCCGTCGCGGCTTGGTGCGGTCGGGGGACGTGGCGGAGCCTGCACCGCAGCCGCCCTCGGGACGCAACGCCCGAAGGGCGCCCGGACCCAGGGATGACCGTGGTGCGTCTTCGGTCATACTCCTGCCCGGGCCTGCGCGCAACCGGAACGCTCGGGCCCTGCGAAAACACGCGCCTTACGCAAGGGATGCCATGGGATCTTGCACCCTGGATACCGCCGGTGCATAGTTCGGCCTTCACTTGGGGGGAGCCGCGGTGCGGCGGCTGAGAGGTTCCCGGTTCGGAACGACCCCTGAACCTGATCCGGTTCGCACCGGCGGAGGAACAAGTGCGCATGCCATGCCCGACGACATCCGTCCCCTCATCCATCCGTTGACCGCAGAGCCCGCGGCCCGGATGCAGGCGCCTGCCCTGCATCTTGCCGATGTCACCATCCGTCCGGGCGGGCGGCTGGTGACCGACGGGCTCGGCCTGGATATCGCCGCCGGCCGCATCACCGCGCTGCTCGGCGCCAGCGGTTCGGGCAAGACCACGCTGCTGCGCCTGATCGCGGGCCTTGATGTCGCGGGGCTGGAACGCGGCCGGGTCACCGCCTCCGACGGCCGGCCGCTCGACGGCCGGATCGCCTGGATGGCCCAGCAGGACCTGCTGATGCCCTGGGCCCGGGTCATCGACAACGTCACGCTGGGCGACCGGCTGCGCGGCCGGAAAGCCGACCGTACCCGGGCGCTGGATCTGCTCGACCGGCTGGGTCTGGCCGGCACCTCGGCGCTGCGCCCGGCGGCCCTGTCGGGCGGCATGCGCCAGCGCGTCGCCCTGGCCCGCACGCTGATGGAAGACCGGCCGGTGGTGCTGATGGACGAGCCCTTCGGCGCGCTGGATGCCGTCACCCGCCACGGGCTGCAGGATCTGGCCTGCCGCATGCTGCGCGGCCGCACCGTGCTGCTGGTGACCCATGATCCGCTGGAAGCGCTGCGCATGGGCGACGAGATCGTGGTGCTGACCGGCAACCCGGCCCGGCCGATGGCGGTCGCCGCCCCGCCCGGCCCGGTGCCGCGCCCGGTGGATGCCGCCGATCTGGGCGACAGGCTGGCCCGGCTGATGGCGGTGCTGGAGGTGCGCGCATGACCGGACAGGCTTCGGGCGCCTGGTGGCGCGGGCTGGTGGCGGTGGCCGGGCTGATCGCCGTCTGGTGGGCCGCCGTGCTCGCGACCGGGCTGCCGCCCTTCCTGCTGCCCGCCCCCGACCAGGTGGCGCAGGCGATCTGGACCAACCGGGCGCTGCTGGCCGATCACGCCGCGGTCACCGCGCTTGAAATCGCGCTCGGGCTTGGCGCCGGCACGGCCGTCGGCGTCACCTCGGCGCTGGCGATCGCCGGCGCGCCCAGGCTCGGCCGCTGGATGATGCCGGTGATGGTGGGCGCCCAGGCCCTGCCGGTCTTTGCGCTGGCGCCGCTGCTGACCCTCTGGTTCGGCTATGGCTATGCGCCCAAGATCGTGATGGCGGCGCTGATCATCTTCTTCCCCGTCGCCGTCGCCTTCCTGGACGGCCTCAGGCGGACCGAACCCGGCTGGCTCGACATGGCGCGGGTGATGGGCGCATCGCGGCGGCGCAGCCTGCTGCTGATCCGCCTGCCCGCCGCGCTGCCGGCCCTCGCCTCAGGGCTCAGGGTCGCGGCCGCGGTGGCGCCGATCGGGGCCGTGGTCGGCGAATGGGTCGGCTCGTCCGCCGGCCTCGGCTATCTGATGCTTCATGCCAACGGCCGGATGAAGACCGACCAGATGTTCGCGGCCCTCGCCGTGCTGGTCGTCCTGACCCTGGTTCTCTATCTCGTGGTCGACCGGGCGCTGCGCGCCGCCATGCCCTGGCAGGCGGATGCGCTCGACGGCGGCCAGCGCAGCTGACACCCCGCACCCATATCACCACTCCCGGAGGAGATGCCCCATGACGCAGCGTGTTGCCACGCGGCGCGGCATGCGCCGTCTGCTGGCCGCCACCCTGGTTGCCGCCACCGCCCTGGCGGCCCCGGCTGCCCAGGCGGCCGAAAAGCTGACCCTGCTGCTCGACTGGTATGTGAACCCCGACCATGCCCCCCTGCTGGTCGCCCAGGAAAAGGGCTATTTCGCCGAGGAAGGGCTGGAGGTGGAGATGATCGCCCCGGCCGATCCGTCGGATCCGCCCAAGCTGGTCGCCGCCGGCCGGGCCGATCTCGCCATCACCTATCAGCCGCAGCTGATCGCCATGGTGCACGAGGGTCTGCCGCTGAAGCGGGTCTCGACCCTGGTCGCCACCCCGCTCAACAGCATCATCACGCTGGCCGACGGCCCGGTGAAGACGCTCGCCGATCTGAAGGGCCGCAGGATCGGCTATTCGGTCGCGGGCTTCGAAGACGCGCTGCTCGGCCGCATGCTGGCCAGCGCCGGGCTTTCCGTCGACGACGTCACGCTGATCAACGTCAACTTCGCCCTCGCCCCCTCGGTGATGTCGGGGCAGGTGGATGCGGTGATCGGTGCCTATCGCAATGTCGAGCTGGTGCAGATGGCGCTGGAAGGCCGCCCCGGCCGCGCCTTCCTGGTGGAAGAGCACGGCGTGCCGCCCTATGACGAGCTGGTCGTCGCCGCCCGCGCCGACAAGGCCGCCGATCCGCGCTTCGCCGCCTTCAACCGCGCGCTGGAAAAGGGCGTGCAGTTTCTGATCAACCACCCCGATCAGTCCTGGGAGCTGTACATCAAGGGCCGGCCCGAGATCGCGGACGAAGGCAACCGGAAGTCGCTGGAGGCGACGCTGCCGCGCTTTGCCCACAGCCCGGCGGCCCTCGATTACGGCCGCTGGCGCAATTTCGCCGCCTTCATGCACGAGGCCGGGCTGATCGACACCCCGAAGCCGGTCGAAGACTACGCCCAGGCCTGGCGTTGATGCGGAACCGACGCTGATCCGGTTCCCCGTCCCCTCTGATCAAGCCTGAAACGCCCGCTTGCGACCATGTGCCGCAAGCGGGCGTTGCCTTTACCACGCCCCGGGTCGGTCTCATGCTATGCCAAGGACTTATCGGACTTAATTCGTCCGGATTTCCTTGACCCGTCCCGGGTTTCCTGGGAAAAACGCGGGCCAGGGAGGACGCTGTTCGACGGGACGGACACGCGCTCTGCATGCGCCATCTCCGCTTCGCGTCCGGCTGAACACGACGTTCGGCCGCAGGCGCGCCGGCGCCTCCTTGCCGTCAAGGGGACCAACCACTCAGGGGAGACTGCGGTGGCGCGAGCCTTCGGCCTGTTTCTGGCACTGCTCACGACCTGGCTGCTGATGTCGGGCATCTACAAGCCGTTGATCATCGGCTTCGGCGTGCTGTCCTGCGCCTTTTCGGTGTGGATCGCACGCTGGCTCGGCATCCTGGACCGCGAAGGGGCGCCGCTCGGCATGCTGCCGCGTGCAATCCCCTACTGGTTCTGGCTGTCGGTCGAGATCATCAAGTCGAACATCGACGTCTTCAAGCGCGTCTGGGGCCTGGCCCCGATCGATCCCGCCTGGAAGCGGGTGCCCACCAGCCAGACGACCGATCTGGGCCGGGTGATCTACGCGCAGTCGATCACCCTGACGCCCGGCACGGTCTCGGTCGACTTCGAAGGCGGCATGATCGTCGCCCACGCCCTGCATTCCAGCGCGCTGGAGGGGATGGACGAGGGCGAGATGGACCGCCGCTGCACCGCGCTGGAGGGCCGTGTCTGATGTTCATCGCCGCCACCGCCGCCCTTGTCGTCGCCCTGGTGCTGGGCCTGGCCCGCGCCGTTCTGGGCCCCACCCTCTTCGACCGGGTGCTCGCCGCCAACGCCATCGGCACCAAGATCGTGCTGCTGCTGGCCGTGATCGGCTTTCTGACCGAACGCCCGCATTTCCTCGACCTGGCGCTGACCTATGCGCTGATCAACTTCATCGCCACCGTGGCGATCCTGAAGCTGCTGCGCCACCGCCATCTCCGCAGCCTGACCACCGAGGACGTGGCCGCCGACGAGATGGATGCCGCCGCAAAGCGCAAGGGAGGCCACGCATGACACTGGTCATCGACCTGATCTCGTGGGCCCTGATCCTGGGCGGGGCGCTGTTCGTGATCACCGGCGCCGTGGGCCTGGTGCGGATGCCCGATTTCTACACCCGGCTGCATCCGGCGGGCATGATCGACACCTTCGGCGCCTGGCTGATGCTGGCGGGCATGTGTGTCCAGGCCGGCTTCACCCTGGTCACCGTCAAGCTGATCATCATCGGCCTGTTCCTGTTCTTCACCTCGCCCACCGCCTCGCACATCGTCGCCAATGCGGCGCTGGTGTCGGGCATGAAGCCAACCGGCCGGCGTCTCGACACGCCCGAGCCGTCCTCTGCCGGTGCCCATCGGGAGACGCGCCCGTGATCGTCATCGGACCCTGGTCGATCCTGACCACCGATCTGCTGAACATGGCCCTGCTGCTGATGCTGGCAGGTGTCGCGATCGCGATCGTGCGCACCCGCAGCCTGCTGACCGCGGTGCTGCTGCAAAGCGCCTATTCCCTGCTGATCGCCGCCCTCTGGATGGTGCTGGATGCCATGGACGTCGCCTTCACCGAGGCGGCGGTGGGTGCCGGCATCTCCACCGTGCTGTTCCTGGCCGCCCTGGTGCTGACCGGGCGGGAAGAGGATCGCGGCCACAACCCCGTGCTGCCGATGATCGCGGTGGTCGCAACCGGCGCCGCCCTGCTCTATGCCACGGCCGACATGCCGGCCTTCGGCGACCCCGATGCCCCCGTCCAGACCCATACCGTGCCGCGCTATATCGAGGGCTCGGTCACCGAGCACGGCATCCCCAACATCGTGACCAACGTGCTGGCCAGCTATCGCGGCTACGACACGATGGGCGAGACGGTGGTGGTGTTCACGGCCGCTCTTGCCGTGACCATGATCCTGGGCGGCGGCGTGGCGGTGGCCCGCCGGCGCCGCAACGGCCGCGACGACGAGGAGGGCACCTCTGATGATGCGTGATCATTATCTGATCCTTCGGGTCGTCTCGAAGGTGCTGATCCCGTTCATCGTGATGTTCGGGCTCTATGTGCAGTTCCACGGCGAATACGGCCCCGGCGGCGGCTTCCAGGCCGGCGTGATCATCGCATCCGGGCTGATCCTCTATGCGCTGATCTTCGGCCTGACCGACCGTCAGCGCGAGGGCATGCTTTCGGTCTGCCGGCTGCTGGCACCGCTGGGCGCGCTGTTCTTCGTCGGCACCGGTTTCGCGACCCTGTTCTTCGGGGGCAACTTCCTGGAATACGCCGCCTTCGCGCCGGCCGAGCCCAAGCTCGGCCTGCTCATCGGCATCATCGTGGTCGAACTGGGCGTGGGCCTGGCCGTCGCCGCCTCGATGATCCTGATCTTCTTCACCTTCTCGGAACGGCGGAGCTGAGGTGGGCGTGTTCGAGCATTTCAACTACTGGGTCGCCGTCTTCCTGATGATGACCGGCTTCTACACCGTGATCGCGCGGACGAACATGGTGAAGAAGCTGATCGGCCTCGGCATGTTCCAGACCGCCGTCTTCCTGCTCTACATCAGCATGGGCAAGATCCGGGGCGCCACCGCGCCTTATCTGGTCGACGGCGTGCCCTTTTCCGAAAACACCTACACCAACCCGCTGACCAGCGTGCTGATCCTGACCGCGATCGTGGTCTCGATCGCGACCACCGCGGTCGGCCTCGCGATCGTGGTGCGCATCCGCGAGGCCTACGGCACCGTCGAAGAGGACAAGACCATCGCCATGGACATGGCCGACGAGCGTGCGGAAGACGCCATGCCGCCGACCATCCGCGAGGCCAAGCGCCGGCTGGGCTGGCTGCCCCGCAGCGGCGCCCCGCGCGTGACGCCGCCTGAGCCCGCCAGGCAGCCCGCCCGCGAGGCGGCGCCCCGGCCGCCCGCGCCCAAGCGCGGACCCATGAGCCGCCGCAAGAGCGCGCCCCGCAAAGGGAAGGGCCGTCCATGAGCCTGGTCACCCATCTGCCGGCGCTCCAGGTTGCCACACCCCTGGTCGCCGCCCTGTTCGTGGCCATCGTCGGCCGGCGGAGCTTCGCCTATGCCGTGCTGGTCCTGGTCAGCCTGGCGAGCTTCGCCAGCGCCGTCACCCTGACGATCGAGGTGCTGAACCAGGGGCCGATTTCCTACGAGATGGGCGGCTGGGCGCCGCCCTGGGGCATTGAATACCGCATTGATCTGCTGACCTGTCTGGCCCTGCTGCTGGTCTCGGGCATCGCCGCGATCTGCGCCCCCTACGCCCCAGCCTCGATCTCGGCCGAAATCCCCGACAAGCGCATTCCGTCCTTCGTCGCCATGTATCTGCTGGCGCTCGCCGGCCTGTCCGGCATGGTGGCGACGGGCGACGCCTTCAACATCTACGTCTTCATCGAAATCACGTCGCTGTCGACCTATGCGCTCGTCGCCATGGGGCCGGACCGGCGCGCCCTGTCGGCCGCCTTTCAGTATCTGATCATCGGCACGATCGGCGCGACCTTCATCCTGATCGGCATCGGCCTGATCTACATGATGACCGGCACGCTCAACATCGCCGATCTGGCCCAGCGCCTGCCGGCGGTCGAAGGCAGCCGGGTGGTGGTTGCGGGCTTCGCCTTCCTGGTCATCGGGCTTGCGATCAAGATCGCGCTCTTCCCGCTGCATGTCTGGCTGCCCAACGCCTATGCCTTCGCGCCCTCGCTGGTCTCCGCCTTCCAGGCGGCGACGGCGACCAAGGTCGGCATCTATGTGCTGCTGCGCTTCATCGTCTCGGTCTTCGGCGCCTCTTATGCCTTCGACGCCATGCCGCTGGGCTGGACGCTGATCCCGTTTGCGGTGCTGGCGATGTTCGCAGGCTCGCTGGTCGCGATCTTCCAGGTCGACGTCAAGCGCCTGCTCGCCTATTCCAGCGTCGCGCAGATCGGCTACATCATGCTGGGCCTGGCGCTCGGCAACCAGCACGGCGTCTCGGCCGCGCTGATCCATCTGGTCAATCACGGCGTGATGAAGGCGGCGCTCTTCCTGGCGCTGGGCCTGATCGCGGTCCGCCTGGGCGGCACGCGGCTTGAACATCTGCAGGGGCTGGGCCGGACCATGCCGGTCACCGCGGCCGCGATCGTGATCGGCGGGCTCAGCCTCGTCGGCGTGCCGCTGACCTCGGGCTTCATCAGCAAATGGTATCTGGTCTCGGCGACGCTCGATGCCGGCATGTGGCCGCTGGCCGTGCTGGTGATGGCAAGCTCGCTGCTGGCGGTGATCTATGTCTGGCGCCTGGTCGAGACGATGTATTTCCGCGCCCCGGTCGAAGGCGCCGCCGAGGCCTGCGCGGGCCCGTCCAACCCCTGGCTGGCCTGGCCTGCCTGGTTTGCGGCGGCGCTCTGCATCTATCTCGGCATCGACACCAGGGCAACGGCCGGGCTTGCCGAGCTTGCGACCCGCGCGCTGATCGGGGGGGCCTGACGCCATGACGCCTGAATTCCTGCTCGTCGCGTCGCTGCTCTCGCCGGTCGCGGGTGGCATCCTGATCCTTGCCGCCGGCCGCTCGCCGGGCGCGCGCGACATCCTGATGGTGGCGGCGGCGGTGGTCACCGCCGTCTTCACCCTGATGCTGGCGGCCCGGGTGCTGGACGGCGCCCGGCCCGTGCTCACCCTGCATCAGCTGATGCCCGGCCTGCCGATCGGCTTTGCGGTCGAACCGCTGGGCATGATCTTCGCCGCCGTCGCCGGCACGCTCTGGCCGATCACCGCGGTCTATTCGATCGGCTATATGCGCGGCAATCACGAGGCGCATCAGACCCGCTTCCATTTCTGCTTCGCGCTGGCGATCGTCAGCGCGCTGGCGCTCGCCTATTCCGACGGCCTGCTGTCGATGTTCATCGCCTACGAGGTGCTGACGCTGTCGACCTATCCGCTGGTCACCCATTCGGGCACCAAAGAGGCGATGAAGGCCGGCCGCACCTATCTGGGCATCCTGCTCGGCACCTCGATCGGCTTTCAGCTGACCGCGATCATCGGCGTCTATGTCCTGGCCGGCACCGTGGCCTTCACCGCCGGCGGCGTGCTGCCCGATGGCCTGTCTCCCGCGCTGCTCGGCCTGCTGCTCGGTCTCTTCGCCTATGGCATCGGCAAGGTGGCGCTGATGCCGCTGCATGCCTGGCTGCCGGCGGCGATGGTGGCGCCCACCCCGGTCTCGGCCCTGCTGCATGCGGTGGCGGTGGTCAAGGGCGGCGCCTTCGCGGTGGTCAAGGTCGTGGCCTATACGCTGGGCGCCGACCGGCTGTCCGCCGCCGGTGCCAATGACTGGCTGGTCTGGGTGGCGGCGGCCTCGATCGTGATCGCCTCGTCGATCGCACTCACCCAGGACCATCTGAAGCGCCGGCTCGCCTATTCGACCGTCAGCCAGCTGGCCTATGTGACGCTGGCGGCGGCCATCATGGCGCCGCTGTCGCTGGTGGGGGCGGCGATGCACATCGCGGCCCATGCCGTCGGCAAGATCACCCTGTTCTTCGCCGCGGGCTCCATCCACACCGCCGCCCACAAGGATTATGTCAGCCAGCTGGACGGCATCGGCCGGCGCATGCCCTGGACCATGGGCGCCTTCGCCCTCGCCACCCTGTCGATGATCGGCCTGCCGCCCGCGGTCGGCTTCACCAGCAAGTGGTTCATCCTGGAAGGCGCGGTCTCGCGCGAGCAGTGGATCGCGGTCGCCGCCCTCGGCGCCTCCACCCTGCTGAACGCGGCCTATTTCCTGCCGATCGTCTGGCGCGCCTTCTTCAGGGCGCCGGTTGCGGCGAAATCGGTGGGGGCCGCCGCCCCCCATGGTGGCGATGGCCATCACGATCATGGCGAGGCGCCGCTGCCGATGGTGCTGGCGATCCTGACCACGGCGGGGCTCACCTTCCTGCTGTTCCTCTACCCCGACCCCGTGCTTGCGCTGGCAGAGGCCATGGCCGGCACCGTCACACAGGGAGGCCTGCGTTGACCGGTCCCATTTCCCCAAGGCTGCAGAAGACCGGGCTTGCCGTCGCGGGCGCGGTGCTGATCCTGGCCGCGCTCGCCGAACTCGCCATCCATCGTCACGGCTATCTGGGCTTCGACGAGATCTTCGCCTTCCATGCCTGGTTCGGCCTGATCGCCGGCGGTGTGGCGGTGGTGGGCGCCCGCGCGATTGCCCTCGCCCTCGGCCGCCCGGAAGAGACGGAGGCGGAGGATGACTGAGCCCGGCCTCTTCGCCACCCTGCCGCCGGCCGGCCTTCTGCTGCTCGGCGCCCTGCTCACCGCCCTTCTGCCCCGCGGGCTGCGCGCCCTTCCGGTGATCGCGGCCCCCGTCGCCGTGCTGGCGGTGGCCTGGCTGCTGCCCGACGGTGCCGGTGCCGGCCATGCCTGGCTCGATCAGGTTCTGGTCCCGGTCACCGTCGATGCCACCGGCCGGGCCTTCGCCACCATCTTCGCGCTCGCGGCCCTCGCCGGCGGGCTTTATGCCCTGCCCCGGGCCTCGACCACCGAACTGGTCGCGGCCCAGGCCTATGGCGCGGGCGCGGTCGGCCTCGCCTTCGCGGGCGATCTGCTGACGGTGCTGGTGTTCTGGGAAGTGCTCGCCATCGGCTCGACCGTGGTGATCTGGGCCGCCGGCACCGAACGCGCGCGCCGGGCGGCGATGCGCTATCTGCAGATCCATCTGGCCGGCGGCATGATCCTGATGATCGGCATCGTCGGCCACATCACCGGCGGCGGCGCGAATACCCTCGCCGCCCTGACCGCCGATGTCGATGCCGGCAGCTGGGCCGCCTGGTTCATCCTGGCGGGCGTGGTGATCAATGCCGGCGCCCCGCCGCTCTGGGCCTGGGTGTCCGACGCCTATCCCGAAGCCTCATCCACCGGCATGGTGTTCCTGTCGGCCTTCACCACCAAGGCCGCGGTGCTGGTGCTGATCCGGCTGTTCCCGGGCACCGAGATCCTGGTCTGGACCGGCATCGTCATGGCCGCCTATGGCGCGCTCTATGCCGTCATCGAAAACGATCTCCGCCGGGTGCTGGCCTTCTCGATCGTCAGCCAGGTGGGCTTCATGGTCACCGCGGTCGGCATCGGCACGCCGCTGGCGCTGGCCGGCGCCTCGGCCCAGGCCTTCGCCCATATCCTCTACAAATCCCTCATGACGATGGCGGCGGGCCACATGGTCGCCGCCACCGGCAGGCGCCGGCTCGCCGATCTGGCCGGCATCGGCCGGGCCATGCCGCTCACCTGGGCGGCGCTGCTGCTGGGCGGGCTCGGGCTTGCCGCCGTCCCGCTCACCGCCGGTTTCGTCTCCAAGGGCGTGATCCTCTCGGCGCTGGGCAAGGACGGCGCCGGCATCGCCTGGGCGGCGCTGGTCGGCATCGCCGTGGTCTCCACCGTCTATGCCGCGCTGAAGCTGCCGGTGGTGCTCTGGGGCACGCATCGCCTGCAGGGCGCCGGCCGCGGCATCGGTGATCCGGGCGTGATGCAGATGCTCGCCATGGGTTTCATGGCGGCGCTGGTGGTGGGGATCGGCGTGGTGCCGGGCACCCTGCTCGGCATGTTCCCGGCCTCGGCCGATTATGCCGTCTTCACCGCCGACCATCTGATCACCCAGATCCAGCTTCTGGCGGCTGCGGCCATCGTCTGGTTCGCCGCCGCCACACGGCTGGCACCAGGGCGTGGCATCACCCGCGATTTCGACTGGATCTATCGCACCTTCCTGCCCCGGCTGGCGGCGGAATTCGCCATCCACGGCGATCCGCTGCGCAGCGGGCTGGCGAAGCGGATCCACCGGCGGATCGATTTCGTGATGGCCGGCATCTTCCGCATCCACGGCCCCGAGGCACCGCTGGCCCGCGACTGGCCGACCGGCGGCACCGTGCTCGGCATCACCGTGATGCTGGGCCTCTGTCTGGTGGTCTATTACGCCGCCTGACCGCCCGGGTCTCGCCGCTTCCGACGCCCCGCCGACCCCGTCGGCGGGGCGTCGTCGTTAAAAAACGCCGTTTGCAATGCCGCCATGCCGCCGCCGCGCTGGTCGCCGGGGGGGTTGCGGCGCTAAGGTTTGCGAAAGGGTCGGTGCCGTATCATCCGCAGGCCCCCCTCACACATCGACATGCACAGAGCATCCGTCATGCTGCGTCCCGCACGTCCCACAGACGCCGCCGCGATCGCCGATCTCGTCGCCATGGCAGACCCCAAAAGCATCGGGGGCCTGACCGGCATCGAAGATCCGGCCCGGGCGATGGAAGCCTTCCGCGCCCTGATCCGCGGCCGGTCCGGCGTCGCCTCGCATCTTTATGCCCGCGTCTTCGAAGAGGCCGGCCGCCCGATCGGGGTGGTGGTGGCCTATCCCGGCCGTCTGGTCTCAGGCCCCGCCATCCCGGCCGAAGCGCGGGTGACCGAGGCCGACGAGTTCTATATCGACAATGTCGCGGTCTTCCCCGAACACCGCGGCCGCGGCATCGCCCGCCGGCTGATCGTCTCGGCCGAAACCGCCGCACGCGGCAACGGCTTCCCGGCCGTGTCGCTGATCGTCGACGAACGCAACCTCGCCGCCCGCGGGCTTTATGAGAAGCTCGGCTACACGGTCTCGGGCCGGGCGGTCGTGCGCGGGGAAAGCTTCCACCGCATGCGCAAGCCCCTGGTCGCCGAGCAGACCGCGCCGCGCGCCGCGGCCCTCGCCTGATGAAGCCAGGCCCGGCACCAGAGCCCGGCGGCACGCGCATCTGGCCCCGGCGGACCCGGGCTGCCGCCATGGTCATGCTGGCCGCCGTACCGCTGGTGCTGCTCGCCTGGCTGTTCAAGACACCGGGCTGGGGGCTGGCCGCGGGCATCGCGCTCGCCGCCTATCTCGCCCTCACCTGGCAGGATCTGCGCCGCCCTACAAGGCGCGTGGTGGGCGCCATGCTGGCGATCGGCTGGGCGGCACAGCTCGCCACCGGTGCCGGTCCCGAAGCGCTGATCCGCACGCTCTCGGCCAATGCCGTGGTCGGCGTGCTGATCGTCGCCTGCGGCCTGCTGGCGGTGCCGGCGGCAAGCCCGCGCTATGTCGCCGAACTCACCCGGCTGGTCTCGGGCACCCAGGGGCGCCGACCGCCGCTCGGCCGGCTGGCGCTGGTGTTCTGGACCGGTCATGTGCTGGGGGCGCTGCTCAACATCTCGGCGCTGTCGGTGCTGCTGCCGGCGCTGGGCGGTGCCCGGGCGCGCGACGGCCGGCTGATGCGCAGCCTGCATCGCGGCTTCGGCCTTGCCGGGTTCTGGAGCCCGTTCTACGCCACGGTCGCGATCGTGCTGATCGCCTATCCGGGGGCCGGCTGGTCGGGCCTGCTGGCCGCCACTTTGCCGATCATCCCCGCAGCCTTCCTGCTCGACATGGGGGCGGCGCTGCGCCATGGCCGCACCGCCCTCGCCCGCTCGGTCGAAACCGCCGTGCCGGAAGACGAGGCGCCCTCGCCATCGGGGCCGCGCCGGCGCGGGCCGTCGCTCTGGCTGGCGGCGGGCGGGCTCGCCGCCCTCGGCATCGGCCTCGACATGGTCATGCCCGGCCCGACGCTGGTCTGGGTGATCGTGGCGGCGCTGGCCGCCGCCCTGATCTGGATGATCTGGGCCAACGGCACCGCCGCCACCTGGGACCGGCTGATCCGACCGCGGCTGATCGGCCCGCCGGGCATGACGCTTCAGGCCAATGAAATCGCGGTCTTCGCGGCGGCAGGGCCGCTGGCCGCCGGCCTGGCGGCGATCCTGGCGCCGGCGGCCGGCAATATCGCCGCCATCGCCGATGCCATGCCGCTCTGGCTCGCCATCCTGGCGGTGGAGTTCGTGATCTTCGGCCTGTCGCATCTGGGCGTGCACCCGGTGGCCTCGATCCTGCTGGTCGCAGGCGCCCTGCCCCCCGAAGTGGTGGCCGGCCGCGAGGCGGTCTTCGCAGGGGCCAGCCTCGCCGGCTATACCCTCACCCTGCTCGCCTCGCCCTTCAGCGTCACCGGCCAGGTCTTCGCCAGCCTGACCGGCGCCAGCCCCTGGAACCAGACCGTCACCCGCAATATCGGCTATGCCCTGTTGCTGGCGCTGCTCGCCGCCTTCTGGCTGGATCTGGGCGCGATGGCGCTGATCGGGGCGATCGGCTGACGGCCCGCGTCCCTCAACGGGCCCCCGTCAACGGGGCCGCTGGCCGTCGCGCATCCGCAGCCAGCCGCGCACGAAGCGCCAGACCATCCAGATCCAGGTGATCCCCAGCACCACGAAGCCGATGAAGATCACGGTCAGGGCGGCGCCGATGACATTGGCGATCACGCCGAACCAGAAGGTCTCCACCAGATAGCGGTAATGCGCCCGCTCGGTGGTTTCGGTGTCGAGCATGAAGAAGCGGACATGGGCGATGATGCTGGCCACCACCAGCGGCAGGGCGGTCAGCATGCCCAGAAGATGCAGGCCGTAGGTCACGGTCAGCATCACCTCGGCCTGATGGGCGGTGCGGTCGTCCGCGCCCGGCCTGAGTTCGAATTTCGGTGTGCTCTGGACCATGCTGATCCGGGCTCCCTGCGATCGGTGTGGCGGCATCACGCGAAGCGCTTGGCTTCGCGGCCGCTTCGGGCGAAATGTAGGCATGGTCGCAAGCCATCGCCAGCGTCCCGATGCTTAAGCCCCTCAAACACGCCCAGAGGAGCCCTCTCCGGCCATGTTCCTGCGTACCGTGCCGCCCTTGACGACCCTGGCGTTCGCCATCCTGATCGCCCCGGCAGCGCATGCCGATGTTCCGCCCGCCCTGCTCGATGCCGCCCGCGATGCGAAAGTGGTGCTGCTGGGCGAGCGTCACGATCATGCCGGCCATCATCTGATGCAGGAAGAAGCCTATCGGGCGCTGATCGCCGCCGGCCACCGCCCGGCGCTGGTGATGGAAATGTTCAGCCGCGACGCCCAGCCGGCGATCGATGCCCTTCTGGCCGGGCTCGGCACCATGCCCGATCAGCGCGCGCTCGACCTGGCATTGGAGCGGATGCCCCAGGTCTCGGGCTTCACCGCCGGCGGCTGGCAGGATTGGGGGGCCTATCGCCCGATCGTGGCGGTGGCCCTGGAACACGGCCTGCCGGTCCGGGCGGCGGACTGGCCGCGGGAGGCCCGCCGGGCGCTGGCGATGGACGGCTGGCAGGCCCTGCCCTCGGGCTTCGTTCAGCATTTCGCACTCGACGAGCCGGCGGAGCCGGATGTCGAAGACGGGCTGACCCGGGCGATCGTCGAAGGCCATTGCGGCCATGCCCCCGGCGATGCGCTGGAGGGCATGGTCCGGGTCCAGCGCGCCCGAGATGCCGGCATTGCCGGCGCCGCGCTGGACGCCCTGGCCGCAGCCGGGGTGGATCAGGCGCTGGTGATTGCGGGCGCGGGCCATGTCCGCCGCGATCTGGGGGCGCCGCTCTATCTGAAGGCCGCTGCCCCCGAACTGCCGATACTGACGGTGGGCCTGGCCGAAACCGGCGAGAGCGATGCCGCCCCCGATCTGCGCCCAGCCCGCGACGAAGAACCCTTCGATCTGGTCTGGGTGGCAGAGGCCCAGCCGCGCGAAGACCCGTGCAAGGCCTTCGCCGACCAGCTGCGCAACATGAAGCGCCCCTGAGCCGTCATCCTGCCCGAGCGGCGGCCTCGCGCGCGGCGGCCGGGTCGAGCAGCAGCGAAGTGACGTCGAGCGAGGTCCGCAGATCCCGCCGCGGGCCGCCCAGCAGATGGGCGTACATGAAGGCATCGCCCAGGCGCACGATCGCCTCGGCCAGAACGGGGATCGGCAGCCAGGGGGTGAAACGGCCGGCGGCCTGTTCGGTCGCCATCACCTCGCCCAGCAGCCGGGCGGAGCGGGTCTCGATCGGCCCCATCGAAGTCGCGAGCCGGATGAACAGCAACGGTTCGCGCTGCACGAAGATCTTGAGCGGCTCGGCGTCGAGCACATCGGTCATGAACCGGTTGAGCAGCGCCACGATGCCGGGCACGCCGGTCTCCCGGATGTCGCGCTGGGCGCGGCGGAAGCTGTATTCGGTGCGATCGGCCAGCACCAGCCCCAGCAGCCGGTCGCGATTGCCGACCCGGCGATAGAGCGTCGCCCGGCCCACACCCAGTTCGACCGCCAGATCCGACATGTCGATCGCCTCGCCGCGGGTATAGCGGCGCACGGCCGCCTTCACCACCTCGGCCTCGGCGGCATTGCGCGGGCGATCGTCTTCCAGCCCGCCTTCGGCCAGGCCCGGGGTCTTCGCGGCCCGGCTGCGTGCGGGGGCCGGCCGCGCCGTCGCCATGCGTCGGGATCGTGTCGGGGATGCGTCGTTCATCTATCCTGCCTGTGGTGGCCGCCGAAACGGGTCGGGGCGCGCTGGCCGAAATCGCGGCCGGTGCTGAGACAGTGTATCACGAAACCGGGCCCGGCTGAAAACCGGCGACACTCAGTCGGCAACCGGGCGGCCGCGATTGCGCTTGATCGCCCCGCGCTTGGTCTTCTCGTCCATCCGCCGCCGCTTCGCGCCCAGCGACGGCCGGGTCGGGCGGCGCAGCGGATCGCGGTGGCGGGCCTCGGCGATCATCCGGCGCAGCCGGTCCCGCGCGTCTTCGCGATTGCGCTCGCGGCTGCGAAACCGATCGGCGAGCAGCACGATATCGCCCTCGGCCGTCGCCCGGCTGCCGGCCAGCGCCAGCAGGCGGCGCCGGGTCTCGTCATCGCCTACGAACCGCGCCCCGGCCACCCGGAAGCGCAGACGGACGGCGGTCGACACCTTGTTCACATTCTGCCCGCCGGGCCCCGAGGCCAGCAGATAGCTCTCCTCGATCGCCGCCTCGTCGAGGCGGACGTTCCGGGCGGCGCGGTCGAGATCATCTTCCCTGAGGCTCATGCCCCCAAAATGGCCGCAGGGGGTGCGGCATGCAAGTGATGCCGCACCCCCGCCTGTCGTCCGGGACATGCCGATGTCGTCAGGCCCGCACCGTCTGCAGGAAGTCCTCCACCTGCCGGCGGAGATCCTCGCCGTTCCGCCCCAGATCGCCCGCGGCCGAGAGCACCTGATTGGCGGCGAGGTCGGTTTCCCGCGCCGCCGCGGTGACGCTGCCGATATTGCCCGTGACCTCGACCGTGCCCTGGCTCGCTTCCTGGACATTGCGCGAGATTTCGCGGGTCGCCGCGCCCTGTTCCTGCATGGCGGCGGAAATCGCGGTCGAGATTTCATTCACCCGATTGATGGTCGAGCCGATCTCTTCGATCGCATGGGCCGAGTCGCGGGTCGCGTCCTGGATCGAGCGGATCTGGGCGGCAATCTCTTCGGTCGCCCGCGCGGTCTGCACCGCCAGCGTCTTCACTTCAGAAGCCACCACCGCGAAGCCCTTGCCGGCCTCGCCGGCGCGGGCCGCCTCGATGGTCGCATTCAGCGCCAGCAGATTGGTCTGAGAGGCGATGTCGTTGATCAGCTGCACGACATTGCCGACCTTCTGCGCCGCCTCGGACAGGTTCTTCACCCGCAGACCGGTGGCATCGGCCTGACGCACCGCCTCGCCCACGATGCCGCTCGACTGGTTGACCCGATCGCCGATCTCGCCGATCGCGGCCGAAAGCTGCTCGGCCGCCGCCGCCACGGTCTGGATGTTCTGGCTGGCCTGTTCGGTGGCGCTGGCCGCGGCGGTGGACCGCCGGCTGGTCTCGTCGGCCGTGACCGTCATGGTCTCGGCGGTCGACCGCAATTCGGTCGCGGCCGACGTGACCCCGTTCAGAACTCCGCCGACCGAGGCCTCGAAACGGTCGGCCATGTCGCGCATCGCCTGGCGCCGGGCGGCTTCGGCCGCCGCCTGATCCTCGGCACGCTGGGCGATGTTGCGCCGCAGATCCCCCTGCATGCGGGTCAGCGCCGTCGCCAGCCGGCCGACCTCGTCCTTCTGATCGACCGTCAGGCTCTGGTCGAAGCGCCCTTCGGCAATGCCGTCGGCAAAACCGGCGCAGGCGCGGATCGGCCGGGCGATCCCGCGGGCGGCAAGCGCCACCACCAGGATCGCGCCAAGCACCACCGCAAGCCCGACCCCCAGCGAGACCAGCGTGTCGCGCGTCGAGCGCTCGGCCATATCGCCGCTCAGCGCGTTGACCGAGGCGAGCGCCACATCCCGCGGCACCGAGATCACCACCGACCAGGGCGTGACGGTGCTGCCGAAACGGATCGGCGAGAAAACGTCGATATCGGGATGCCCCGGACGGTCGAGCACCGTCGCCTCGCCGGCGCGGATCACCTCAAGCCCGTCGGTCCAGCTGTCGCCCGCCGCGGTCACCGGCTGGCCGATCGTCTCGGGCGCGCCGCTGTCGGCCACGATCAGCCCGGCATCGCTGATGATCGCAACCCGGCTTCGGCCGTCATAAAGCGCGCTCGACACCTTCACCGCCAGCGCCTGGATGAAATCCAGGTTGTAGTCGGTGCCGGCCACGCCGCGGAAACGGCCGTCGATCATGATCGGCACCGACAGCGTCGCCAGGAAGACCGGCTTGCCCTGCACGATATAGGGCAGCGGGCCCAGAATGTTCTCGCGGCCCGTCTCGGCCGGGCCGATATACCAGCCGCCCTTGACCAGACCGTTGGGATGACGGTCGCTGCTGTCGTATTCGACCAGCGGCTGGATCGCGATCCGGCCGTCGGTGCCACGGGTCCAGTAGGGCAGGAAACGGCCGGTCGCATCCGATCCCTGCTCGCGGTCGCCGCGGAAGGCGGCATCGGCGCCATCCAGCGCATCCGGTTCCCAGGCCGAATAGGTGCCGTTCAGCGCCGGATCCTGCGCCAGCGCCTGGCGGAGCATCGTGTTCAGCTGGTCGCGCCGCTGCCCGGCCGGCGTGCCTGCCGGACCATCCGCGGCCAGCACCGCGAAGCTGCGCGCCAGCGTCCGGGCAGTATCGAGCCCGGCTTCCAGCTGGGCCTTGATCGCCGCCGCCTCGGTCGCCGCCCGGTTTTGCAGCGCCGCCTTGGTCTGGCCGTCGACGATTCCGAGCACGCTTTCGGTGACATAGTCATGCGTGTTGCGCGCCGATACCAGGCTGAACCCCACCAGCACCGCCACCGTCGTCGCAAGGCACAGCCCCGCGGTCAGCGCGATCCTGGCCTGCACGCTGGTCAGCCGCCCCGACAGAACAGACACCATCTTTTCCCCTCCACACCGCACCTGAATCAAATCCTGATACATAAAGTATTCGACGCCCGAAAATCCGCCTTGATCGATGTCAAATGATCTTCATTAACAAACGGTTAGCTTAATTCCCAACTCAACCGCACATGAATAAAGAACTGCAAATGTCCTTGAAGGTCATATGATTTGATATGTGCAGCATGAATGCATGCCAATGGCGAAAGTAGCAAGATGACGAAATGACATGACACTCTTTACGCCCTGGTAAGGTCGGACGTCGCAGTCTGAAGCGCACGTTCTCATGAACCTCCCCGGGACGCCTTCAGATGAAGCTCGCACACAAGATCCTGGCGCCGGTCGCGATCCTTGCCGCCATCGCCATCCTGATCGCCCTCGCCGGCATGGTTGGCCTGAACCGGATGGGTGATGCCGCCCATCGCATGGCCGATGATTCCGACCTGGTGATCAAGACGTCGGAACTCAGAAGCGTCAGCCGGGCGCTGCAGCGCGATGCGCTGAACCTGATCTTCGAGCCCGAAGCCGGCCGTGCCTCGATCGCCAGCCGCTTCGACAGCCGCGCCCAGGCCATGGAGGCCCAGCTGGTGGCGATCGAGGCCGTCGTCGGCGACCGCGACCGCCGGTTCATCGGGCTGCAGCGCGAGGTGATCCGGGCCCTGATCCGCGTGCGGGAACTGGCGCTGGCGGGGAAGACCGATGCGGCGCATCAGGCCTTCATCAACGGCGTGCGCCAGGCCGAGCGTGCGGCATCGGAGCTGACCGACCCGATGATCGACGACGGCATCGCCGAGGTCGCGGCCCAGTCCACCGGCCTGGAAGACACCCGGACCTCGGTCATGGGGGTGATGCTGGCCACCGCCGTGATCGGCGTCCTGGCCGGCGTCCTGCTCTCAAGCCTGGTCGCGCGCCGCGGGGTCATCGCCCCGCTTGGCCGGATGACCGGGGCGATGGCGCGACTGAAGGCCCGGGATTACGGTTTCGATCTGGCCGATGCCGGCCGCAGCGACGAGATCGGCGCCATGGCCGCCGCGGTCGCGACCTTCCGCGATGCGATGCAGGAAACCGACCGGCTGCAGGCCGAACAGCGTGTCGCCGAAGAACGCACCCTCCGCCGCCTGGCCCGCCGGGCCGAGCTGGTGAAGGAGTTCGTCGACGGCATGAACGGCCTCTCCGCCCGGCTGGCCGACGAGGCCCGGCAGCTGGAAACCGATGCCGGCGCGCTTTCGGGCGCCGCCGCCGAGACCAGCCGGATGACCGCCAGCACCAGCACCGCCACCGACCGCACCACCGCCAATGTCCAGACGGTGGCGGCGGCGACCGAGGAACTCTCGGCCTCGATCGGCGAGATCAGCGCGCGGGCGAACGAAACCGCCTCCACCTCGGGCAGCAGTGCCAACGAGGCCCGGCGAACCGCCGATCAGGTCAGCCAGCTGCGCCGCACGGCCGAAGAGATCGGCCAGGTGGTGGCACTGATCACCGACATCGCCGCCCAGACCAATCTTCTGGCGCTCAACGCCACGATCGAGGCCGCACGCGCCGGCGAGGCGGGCAAGGGCTTCGCGGTCGTCGCCGCCGAGGTGAAGACGCTCGCCACCCAGACCGGGCGGGCGACCGAAGAAATCCGCACCAAGGTCGACGCGGTCCAGACCGCAACCGACGGCGCCGTCGCCTCGATCGAGCGCATCGTCGGGATGATCGGCGAGATCAGCAGCATGACCACCTCGATCGCGACCGCGGTGGAAGAACAGTCCGCCGCCACCGGCGAAATCACCCGCAATGTGCAGGAGGCGGCCAACGGCACCGAGCGGATCCGCCAGGATGTGCAGGTGCTGGACCACACCGCCACCCGCACCCACGACATCGCCGGCCGGGTCGGCGGCTTCTCGACCGAGGTTTCGCGCCGGTCGGGCGAGCTGCGCGATCTGGTCGCGGGCTTCGTCAGCCGCCTGTCCGAATCGGAAGCGGCGGCCTGAGCGGCCGGGCCATCTCGGCCAGCCGCCGGACCCGCTCCGCCGTCGCGGGGTGGGTCCGCAGCAGGCCGGGCCCCTGGCGGCGCAGGCGGAAGATCGCCTCCCAGGGTCCCGAACGCTCCAGCGCCAGCAGGGCCCTGGCCAGCGCCGCCGGATCGCCCGTCAGCCGTGCCGCCTCCAGATCGGCCGCAAACTCGCGGGTGCGGGAGAGCGCCAGCTGCATCAGCCCCACAAGCCCGGGGGCAGCGATCAGCAGCAGCACCGCCGCCAGGGGCACGGTGACGGCCCCCAGCAGGATCAGCGGCAGGTTCAGGGCCAGCAGGGCGATGCCGAGCCAGGCCATCAGCCCGGTGATCCGCCCCAGCCCGTCGGCCAGACGCATGATCTTGAGGTCGCCATTGGCGATATGCGCCAGTTCATGGGCCAGCACCGCCATCAGTTCCGGGGGCGTCAGGCGGCGCAGCAGCCCGTCGGTGATCACCACCACCGGCACGCCCGCGTCATCGAGCGCAAAGGCGTTGGGCTGGCGCGCCGGGCACCAGCAGAGCCGCGGACGGGCATGGATCCCGGCACGGGCAGCCAGCGCCGCCAGGGCGTCGTGGATTTCCGGAAGGGCCGCATAGGGGATCGGCCGGGCGCGATGGGCGCGCAGCACCAGCCCGGCCGGCAGGCCCGGCAGCAGCAGGGCCGCGGCGACGGCACCGGCCAGCGCCCACGGAATGCCGTCGGGGCCCCAGACGATCCAGCTGGTCAGGCACAGAACCAGCGCCATGCCCGCGACCAGCAGAACCGACCAGGCAAGATTGCGCAGAACCTGGCGTGTGGTTGCCATCCGTCACCTCCGCCCGCGACGCCACCCCTGAAGGGCATGCCTCTCAGACAGGCGATCTGGGAGAAGGCAAGAGGCGGATCAAGAGGGGGAAGCCGGCGATCCGCGGCGGGGCGCGAAGACCCGGGTCTGCCGGCGCGGCCTGGTCAGGCCGGGCAGGTCGGCCCCCAGCGCATCGGCAAGCGTCGGCCCGTCGGCGCTGATCAGGCGGCTGGCCTCTGCCTCGGCGCGGCCGATATGGCGCAGCCGTTCCGGATGCCAGGGGGTCGGTGCCACATCGGCGGCATGGCGGGGCGTCTCGGCGCGCCGCCGATCGCGCAGCAGGGCCCGGACCAGGGCGCGGGCCGCGCGGGGGTCCAGCCCGTCAGGGCCCGCCATCTGGGGGCGCGGCTGCGCCATCGGCTGGGGCAGCGGGCGCTTGCGCGCAGCCGCGGCGATTTCTGCCGCCAGCCCGTCCGGCCGCCGCGCCCTGGGTGCCTCGGCCGGGGCCGCCCCCGGCCGGCCGACGATGCGGTCGGCGACCTCGTCGCGCCGGACCCGGCGTGAGGGTTCCCACCGCGCCGGGCGCCCGGGGCTGCCCGCCGGCGGCACGTCGCCCGCCGAGGTCAGCCCCTGGGGCACCGGCGGCAACTTCACCTGGGGCTGGGCGGGCGGCAGGGGCGGCGGCACCCGGTCGCGGGCGGCGCGCCGCTCGATCTCGGCCGCCGCCGCGGCCGACATGCCGCTGCGGGTGCGCTCCGACAGGCCGCGCAGCTCGCGTCCCAGCATGTCGAGTTCGATCTCGCTGCCGATGCCGCCGTCGCGGGCCAGGCGCCAGGTCTCCAGCCCGCCGATCAGCGCGTTCAACCGGTCCAGCTCCAGGCTGCCGAGCCCCGCCCAGACCGTTTCCATGAAGCGTTCCACCACCTGAGGCAGCGGCCGGAGCTTCAGGGTCGCGGCATCGACCCTGAGCAGGTCGGGCGCGCGCGGACCGACATCGGTAACGACGAAAACCGCCGGCATCAGCCGGCCGCGGCCGGCTGCGGCGAATTGTCCGAGGGCCAGGAACAGCAGGGCGTGAAGCTTGGCCGGGGCCAGGACGCGGCCGTCATTGCGGGCCCTCTGCATCAGCCAGCCGGCGACGTCGTGGCTGCTCTCGACAGCGATCCGCATGGTCTCCCGCCCCTCTGCAGTTTCCGCAGGCATGCCCCCTTGCAGGGTCAGTATAGGGTGCCCAACTTAACCGCGACTTAAAATTCGCAGCGAAACGGGCTGACCCGGATGCCGGGGCTGCCGCCCGCCCGGCGTGACAGTTTTTAGAATCCTTCTAAAAAGGCTCTTGCGCTGCCCCGCACCGACTGATATACCCGGTTCGACATCGATTGGAACCGTTCTAAAACGAACCGGGCGGTTCCGACGATCAAGACCCCGAGTTGCCGCCCCCGGGCCGGATGTCCGGGGGCATCCTCCAGAAACGAGAGGCAGGATCCATGCTGACCATCGGTGATAAGTTCCCGTCGTTCAAGGTCAAGGCGACCGTGTCGACCGACCTGAAGAGCGCCTTCTCGGAGATCGACGAGAACACCTATGGGGGCAAGTGGAAGGTCTACTTCTTCTGGCCGAAGGACTTCACCTTCATCTGCCCGACCGAGATCGCGGCCTTCGGCAAGCTGAACGGCGAGTTCGAGGATCGTGACGCGGTCGTCCTCGGCGGCAGCACCGACAGCGAGTTCGTGCACCATGCCTGGCGCGTCCACAAGGAAGAGCTGAACGACCTGCCCTTCCCGATGCTGGCCGATGTCAGCCATGCGCTGTGCAACGCCCTCGGCATCCTCCACAAGGAAGAGGGCGTGGCTCTCCGCGCCACCTTCATCGTCGACCCGGACAACATCATCCGCCACGTGTCGGTGAATGATCTCGATGTGGGCCGCAACCCGCAGGAGATCATCCGCATCCTTGACGCGCTGCAGACGGACGAGCTGTGCCCCTGCAACTGGCAGAAGGGCGAGGACACCCTCAAGGTGGCCTGATCCTGCGGATCCGGTCGGCGGTGCGGGGTCCCGCACCGCCGACCCCCGTCTTCCCCTTGCCTGCCCCTTCCCCTTGCCTGCCCCGGCGTCCGTCGCCCCTACCTTCCGCCATCACCCCTTTCCATCTCCCGAACAGCCGCGTCGAGCCCCGGCCGGGTTGCGCATGCGCATAGATCGCGCGCAATCTGATCGTGATGAAGATATCTGGCTCCGCAGCTTTCCACCCGTCCCAAGAGCGCCGCGCCTCCGGCCGCGCTGAAGCCCCACCCATCTGAAATCCCCAGGAGAGTCGAGATGTCGATCGAGCAGCTGCGCGGCGCGCTTCCGGATTACGCCAAGGATCTGAAGCTCAACCTCGGCAACGTGCTGCAGTCGGAGAATCTGACCGCACAGCAGCTCTGGGGCACCGCCCTCGCCTCGGCGCTCGCCGCGCGCAACGCCACCGTGATCAAGGCGATCGCGGCCGATGCCGACGCCCAGCTCAGCCCCGAGGCGCAGAAGGCCGCCCGGGCCGCCGCGGCGATCATGGGCATGAACAACATCTACTACCGCTACACCCATCTGGTGTCGGACAAGGAATACGCCTCGATGCCGGCGAAGCTGCGCATGACCGTGATCGGCAAGCCCGGCGTCGACCATGCCGATTTCGAGCTGTGGTCGCTGGCGGTTTCGGCGATCAACGGCTGCGGCATGTGCATGGACAGCCACGAGAAGGTCGTCCGCGACAAGGGCATCAGCCGCGACGGCGTGCAGGATGCCATCCGCATCGCCTCGGTCGTCCATGCCGTGGCCGCCACCTTCGACGCCGAAGAGGCCCTGGCCGGCTGATCCCGGCCACCGCCCGCCCCGGTTTCAGACCCCCGCCCGCCGGTGCCGCCGCACCGGCGGGCGGGGGTTTTTTCGTCCCTGAAGGTTGACATTCGCGGCCGAAGCCCCAAGTCTGGGACACGTTTTTCGGACGAACCGCTCAAGGACAATCCGTGGCGCGACAATTCCGGCCGATCATTTCGGCCTGCATATGTCACGCTCATGACACGTGAACCTGCCATGATCTTCCACTAGTCTCTGTGGGGATCGGGCAGTGATCGTCTTTGATCAGCTCGCCCGAAGCTCTTTGACGCTTTGGACCGTCGGACCATTGCCGGACATCTTTGGCAGTGGCCGCGTTGCTACACGTCGGGTTCCTGGCAGACGCCCTGTCGCCGGACCGAACGTGCGGGGCCCGGCATGGCCCGGCTCACATTCTCGCGCACCGGTGCGCCCCGTCTTCCCTTCCCGTCCCCGACCACCGGCAACGGTCCCGCCCCCAGCGGGAACCGGTCCGTCCGCGTCTTCGGATCATAGGAGGATGGAGACAGACATGTGCGGCTTCAGCGGCGAGATCAGGTTCGACGGCACGACGGCGGATGTCGGGGCCGTGGCACGCATGACCGCCGCGATGGACAGGCGCGGCCCGGATGCGTCCGGGATCCACGCCCAGGGGCGGATTGCGGTCGGCCATCGCCGGCTCAAGATCTTCGACCTCAGCGAACAGGCCCAGCAGCCGATGATCGATGCCGGGCTGGGCCTCGGCCTGGTCTATAACGGCGCCATCTACAATTACCGCGAACTGCGCGCCGAGCTGGAGGCGATGGGCTTCGCCTTCTTCTCCACCGGCGACACCGAGGTCATCCTCAAGGGCTATCGCGCCTGGGGCCCGAAGGTCGTCGACCGGCTGGCCGGCATGTTCGCCTTCGTGCTGTGGGAGCGCGATACCGGCCGGGTGCTGATGGCCCGCGACCGCCTGGGCATCAAGCCGCTCTATATCGAGAACCGGGGCCGCACGCTGCGCTTCGCCAGCACCCTGCCCGCCCTGCTTGCCGGCGGCGGTGTCGACACCGCCATCGACCCGGTGGCGCTGCAGTTCTATCTCCAGTTCCACGCCGTGGTTCCGGCGCCGATGACCATCCTGAAGGGCATCCGCAAGCTGCCCCCGGCCACCCGCCGGATCATCGAGCCCGACGGCACCGCCCGCGACGAGGTCTATTGGGCGCCCGATTACGGCCCGCGCGCGGATGAACGCGACCTCTCTTTCCAGGACTGGCAGGCGAAGGTGCTCGACAGCCTGCGCACCGCCGTGCGCCGCCGTCTGGTCGCCGACGTGCCGGTGGGCGTGCTGCTCTCGGGCGGGCTGGACAGCAGCCTGATCACCGGGCTGATCGCCGAGGCCGGGCAGAAGGATCTCAAGACCTATTCGATCGGCTTCGACGCGGCCGGCGGCGAAGAGGGCGACGAATTCCGCTGGTCGGATGTCGTGGCCGCCCATTTCGGCACCGATCACCATCAGATCCGGGTCTCCGCCTCGGAAACGCTCGAAGCCCTGCCCGATTGCGTGGCGGCGATGAGCGAGCCGATGGTCAGCCACGACGCGGTCGGCTTCTACCTGCTGTCGCAGGCGGTCTCGCGCGATCTGAAGGTGGTGCAGTCGGGCCAGGGCGCCGACGAGGTCTTCGGCGGCTATCACTGGTATCCGCCGATGCTGGCCGCCGGTGACGAGGCCGCGGTCGAGACCTATGCCCGCCATTTCTGCGACCGCCCCCATGACGAATATCTGGGGCTGGTGCGGCCCGAACACCGGGTCGACGAGGATCATGCCCGCCGTTTCGTGGCCGAGCATTTCGCACAGCCCGGCGCCACGCGCCCGATCGACAAGGCGCTGCGCATCGACAGCAACATCATGCTGGTCGACGACCCGGTAAAGCGGGTCGACAACATGACCATGAGCTGGGGGCTGGAGGCGCGCGTGCCCTTCCTCGACCATGAACTGGTCGAACTTGCGGCCCGCGTGCCGGCCGAGATGAAGGTGAAGACCACCCCCGACGGCCGCCATCTGGCCCAGGGCAAATACGTGCTGGCAGAGGCCGCCCGCGCCGTGATCCCCCATGCGGTGATCGACCGGCCCAAGGGCTATTTCCCGGTGCCGGCGCTGAAGCATCTGGAAGGCCCCTATCTGGAGATGGTCCGCGCCAGCCTGGGCAGCGAGGGCGCCCGGTCGCGCGGCCTGTTCGACCAGGCGGCGGTCGACCGGCTGCTGGCCGATCCCAAGGCGCATATCACGCCGCTCCGGGGCTCCAAGCTCTGGCAGCTGGCCCTGCTCGAACTCTGGCTCGACACCCACGGCATCCGCGGGTGACCCGACCATGGCCGACGCACCCGCATCCACCGGTCCCGGCCTCCCCCGCCGCTCCGAGATGACCAGAAAGGCTCCGGTCGACATGACGCGCCGCCAGAACCGCGACACCCGCCCCGCGCGGGATACCCGGCTGGATCGACGATCCGGCCCCTCGCTCGCCGGCCGCCAGGCCCATGGCACCGCCTTCAGCCGCCAGGAGGCGACGGTGGACATGGGCTGGGGCCGGCTGATCTTCGGCCAGACCTTCGACGACAACCGCCACCTCGCCGATGCCATCCGCATGGAAGAGGAAGGCAAGCGCGATGTGGCGCTCTATCTGGCCGAGCCCCATGTCCTGCTGTCGCTTGCCCCGCAGGAGCTGTTCCTCGACCCGTCGCACACCTACCGGCTGTGGATGGACCGCTATCGCCCGGCCCCGCCGCGGCGGCGCGGCTTCACCATCCGCCGGGTGCGCACGGCCGAAGAGGTCGCCGAGGTCAACCGGATCTACGCCGCCCGGCGCATGGTGCCGGTGCCCGAAGACATGGCGCTGGCCTTCCGCCGCTCCCGCACCGTCACCCAGCTGGTGGCGGTGGAGACGGCCTCCGGGGCGATCATCGGCACGGTGATGGGTGTCGATCACGTTCAGGCCTTCGGCGACCCCGAAGGCGGCGCCAGCCTCTGGGCGCTGGCGGTGGACCCGCAGGCCTCTCTGCCGGGGGTGGGCTCGGCGCTCACTCTGCATCTGGCCGGGCATTTCCTCGCCCGCGGCCGCGCCTATATGGATCTCTCGGTCATGCATGACAATGCCGAGGCGATCGCGCTTTACGAGAAGCTGGGCTTCCAGCGGGTGCCGGTGTTCTGTGTGAAGCGCAAGAACCCGATCAACGAGAAGCTGTTCATCGGCCCCTCGCCCTCGGACGCGCTCAACCCCTATGCCCGGATCCTGGTCGACGAGGCCCGGCGCCGCGGCATTGCGGTCGAGGTGCTGGATGCCGCCCGCGGCTATTTCACCCTCACCTTCGGCGGCCGCGCGATCACCTGCCGGGAAAGCCTGACCGAACTGACCAGCGCCATCGCCATGAGCCGCTGCCAGGACAAGCGCGTCACCCGCGACGTTCTGGCCGAGGCGGGGCTGTCGGTACCCGAACAGGTCACCGCCGCCGACCTCGCCCGGGCCGAAACCTTCCTCGCCGCCCATGGCCGGGTGGTGGTGAAGCCGGTGGACGGAGAGCAGGGCCGCGGCGTGCAGGTCGACATCCGCGATGCCGACACCCTGGCCCGCGCCTGCCGCGCCCTGTCGGAACAGGGTGTGGCGGGCGTGGTCGAAACCTTCGTCGAGGGCGAGGATCTGAGGATCATCGTCATTGACGGCGAGGTGGTGGCGGCGGCGATCCGCAAGCCGGCCGAAATCACCGCCAACGGCACCGATACCGTGCGCGCGCTGATCGAGGCGCGATCGCGCCGCCGGGCCGCCGCGACCGGCGGCGAAAGCCGGATCCCCATGGATGCCGAAACCGAACGTGCGGTGACCGAGGCCGGCTGGACCATGGACGACGTGCCGCCGGCGGGCGAGGTGATCCGGGTGCGCAAGACCGCCAATCTGCACACCGGCGGCACCATTCACGACGTCACCGCCGAACTGCATCCGGCCCTGGCCGAGGCGGCCGTCCGCGCCGCCCGGGCGCTGGACATTCCGGTGGTCGGCCTGGACTTCATGGTCCCGGCCGCCGACCAGCCGGATTATTGGATCATCGAGGCGAACGAGCGCGCGGGCCTTGCCAATCACGAGCCCCAGCCGACCGCCGAACGTTTCATCGACTTCCTGTTCCCACAGACGGCCACCCGCCGGCGCAGCATGCCGGCCCAGGCCGAGGAGACGGCATGAACGACGCGACCCGACGCCATCGGGATGGGTCTGGCCCCGAGGCCGGCATCCGCATCGATCGCGACTACCTGCTCGACACCCTGCTGGCCCTGCTGAACACGCCCAGCCCCTCCGGCTATACCGACGGCATCGTCCACATGGTCGGCCAGGAGCTGGAGCGGCTGGACATCGAATTCGATCTCACCCGCCGCGGTGCCATCCGCGCCGTGCTGCGCGGGCGCGAGCGCCATCCGGCCCGGGCGCTGGTCGCCCATCTGGACACGCTGGGCGCCATCGTGAAGCGCCTGCAGCCCAATGGCCGGCTGTCGGTCGTGCCGATCGGCCACTGGTCGGCGCGGTTCTCGGAAGGCGCCCGCTGCACCATCTTCACCGATGACGGCCGCCATCGCGGCACCATCCTGCCGCTCAAGGCATCGGGCCACACCTTCGGCGGCGAGATCGACAAGCTGCCGGTCGGCTGGGACTATGTCGAGCTGCGCGTCGATGCGCTGGTCGACAACGAACGCGATCTCGAAGCCCTCGGCATCCGGGTGGGCGACATCATCGCCGTCGATCCGAACCCCGAGGTCGGCCCCAATGATTTCATCAACAGCCGCTATCTCGACGACAAGGCCGGTGTCGCCACCCTGCTGGCGGCGGCAGAGGCGGTGCAGCGCTCGGGCGTGAAGCCGCCGGTCGACACCTATCTGCTGTTCACCATCTCGGAGGAAGTCGGCTCCGGCGCCTCGTCGATCCTGCATGGCGAGATCGCCGAGATGGTGACCATCGACAACGGCACCACCGCCCCGGGCCAGGCCAGCCGCGAAACCGGCGTCACCGTCGCGATGATGGACAGCGCCGGCCCCTTCGACTTCCACCTGACCCGCAAGCTGCTGGCACTCTGCGCCGATAACGGCATCTCGCATCAGCGCGACGTCTTCCGCCATTACCGGTCCGACAGCGCCTCGGCCATCGAGGCGGGCAATGATCTGCGCACGGCGCTGGTCTGTTTCGGCATCGACGCCTCGCATGGCTACGAGCGGATCCATCGCTCGGCGCTCGACGATCTGGCGAAGCTCGAAGCGCTCTACATGTTGAGCGAGCCGACCTTCAAGCGCGATGCCAAGCCGCTCGGCCCGCTGACCGGTTTCCCGGTGCCGCCCGACTGGGACGAGGAGGAAACGGCCGAACGCCTCGGCACCCCCGCCCCGGCAGAGGAAGCCGCCGAACCCCACAAGTGACGGCGGTAAGATGATCGGCGTAACATGATCGGCCCCTGGGCCTGATCCCGACGCCCCGCCCTTTCCCCAAGGGCGGGGCGTTCTTATATTCCGAAACAACACTTCTGCCATGACGAATTGCCGGGCGCCCCGGCTTGATCCCCATCGATCGCCATTGGTAGGATGCGACAGAAAAATTTTCCGGCGTCGCGCCGCAGAATGTGCCGCGGCGCAGAACAGACGGGATCCCTCAGATGACCATCATGAACGGCTTCGCCGATGCCATCGGCAACACGCCGCTGATCAAGCTGCGGCAGGTGTCGGAGCGCACCGGCTGCACCATTCTCGGCAAGGCGGAGTTCATGAACCCCGGCGGATCGGTCAAGGATCGCGCGGCGCTTTACATCGTGCGCGATGCGCTGGAGCGCGGCGCCCTCCGCCCGGGTGGCCGGATCGTCGAGGGCACCGCCGGCAATACCGGCATCGGCCTGGCGCTGGTCGGCAATTCGATCGGCTGCAGATCGACCATCGTCATCCCCGAGACCCAGTCGGAAGAAAAGAAGCAGACCCTGCGCATGCTGGGCGCCGATCTGGTCCAGGTGCCGGCCGTCCCCTACAAGGACCCGAACAACTACGTCCGCGTGTCGGAGCGGCTGGCGAACGAACTGGCCGAGAGCGAGCCGGGCGGCGCGGTCTGGGCCAATCAGTTCGACAATGTCGCCAACCGCCGCGCCCATTTCGAGACCACGGGCCCCGAGATCTGGGAGCAGACCGGCGGCCGGATCGACGGTTTCGTCTGCGCAGTCGGCACCGGCGGCACACTTGCCGGCATCACCATGGCGCTGAAAGAGCGCAACCCGGACATCCAGTGCTGGCTGGGCGACCCGATGGGCTCGGCGCTCTATTCCTGGGTCACCACCGGCGAGCTGAAATCATCGGGCAGCTCGATCAGCGAGGGCATCGGCCAGGGGCGGGTCACCGCCAATCTGGACGGTGTCAGCTTCGACGGCGCCGTGCAGGTGACCGACGAGGAAAGCCTGCCCATGCTCTACGACCTGATCTCGGAAGAAGGGCTGCTGCTCGGCGGTTCCTCGGCGATCAATGTCGGCGCGGCGGTGAAGATGGCCGAGGCGCTGGGCCCCGGCCACACCATCGTGACCATCCTCTGCGACAGCGGCCAGCGCTATACCAGCAAGCTGTTCAACGCCGAATTCCTGCGGTCGAAGAACCTGCCGGTCCCCTCCTGGCTGGACCGCTGAGCCGTCTCGCGGCAAGCTCCGGTTTCCCCCGTTCGAAACCGGAGCGTGCCGATGCCTGCCACCGATCCTCTCTTCCGTAACGATCCCTACGCCCGAAGCTGCACCGCCCGCGTGGTCGCCGTCACCGAAGACGGCGGGGTGATCCTGGATCGGAGCGTCTTCTACCCGACCGGCGGCGGCCAGCCGGGGGATTCGGGCCGGCTGACCGATGCGGCCGGCCGGGTCTGGACGGTGACCGAGGCGGTGAAGGGCCGGGCATCGGGGACGGATGGCGGGCCCGATGCCATCGTCCACCGCCTGGATGCGACGGGCGCCGAGGCGCCGCCGGCCATCGGCACCCAGGTCACCGCCGATCTGGACTGGGAGCGCCGCCACGCCCATATGCGGCTGCACACCTGCCTGCATCTGCTCTCGGCGATCGTGGTGGCGCCGGTCACCGGCGGCCAGGTCGGCGCCGATCGCGCCCGGCTGGATTTCGACTGGCCCGATGCCACGCTCGACAAACAGGCGATCACCGACGCGCTGAACGATCTGATCCGGGCCGATCATGCGGTCGAAACCGACTGGATCACCGATGCCGAGCTGGATGCGGCACCGCATCTGGTCAAGACCATGTCGGTCCAGCCGCCGCGCGGCGCCGGCCGGGTGCGGCTGGTCCGGATCGGCGCGGGCACGGCCGGCGCCGACGCCCCCCATGTCGATCTTCAGCCCTGTGGCGGCACCCATGTGGCCCGCACCGGCGAGATCGGTGCGGTAGAGGTGGTGAAGATCGAAAAGAAGGGGCGCCAGAACCGGCGGGTGGTGATCGCCTTCGCCGGCTGATCAGCCGGCGGCCGCGGTGCCCCGCGCCACGGCCGCCAGCTGCGGATCTTCAAGGAATTCGGCATTGCGCGCCCGGATGGCGGCACCGTCGTCGTCATACAGGAAGGGCAGGCAGGCGAAGCGGCGGCCACGGGTCA
The DNA here is from genome assembly GCF_039634785.1 of Tistrella mobilis. Classification (NCBI taxonomy): domain Bacteria; kingdom Pseudomonadati; phylum Pseudomonadota; class Alphaproteobacteria; order Geminicoccales; family Geminicoccaceae; genus Tistrella; species Tistrella mobilis. Next base: position 55,328 of record NZ_JBBIAB010000020.1, read on the forward strand.
CCGCCAGGGCCTCGTGCAGCAGGCTGCACGAGAACACCACCGCGCCGCCGGTGGGGGCGCGATAGCGGCGGTCGCCGAATTCGGGGAAGCGCAGTTCGCCGCCTTCATAGTCTTCGGCATTCAGGTTGATGGTCACCGCGAAGCGGCGATGGGCGGTGCCGCGGGTGGTGTTGTCGCGATGCGGGCGGAAATAGCCGCCCGCCCCATCACCGTCGTAACAGGCGACGATATAGCGCTCGATCCGGGTCGCCTTGTACTGGAAGGCCTTCTGCAGTTCCGGCAGCAGCCGGCGTTCGATCCGCGCGCGGATGCCGGCGCGCAGCGTCTCGTCTTCGATCAGGCAGTCGGCGCGGCGCTTGTGGCCGTAATCGCGCATCTCGACCGTGCGGCCGCCGACCTCGCGCATGAAGCCGCTCTCCTCGCCGCCCAGCCGGTCGTATTCGGCCATCAGCCGGCGGCAGAAGGCCGGCTCGAAAACCCTGGGCACCGCCAGCACCGGCGCCCAGGGCTGGCCGGCATCGTCGGCCGGCGCCACGGTCAGGATCCGCCCGCCTTCGGCGACCACACTGCCATGGGCGGCCGGCGCCGGCAGCTGCGCCACCAGATCCAACAGCCGGGCCGTGTCTTCCATGCCGCCGGTCGCGACCACCCGCAGGGTGGGATCGAGCAGCAGCCAGTAAGGCCGGTAGGCGACATGGCCACTGCGCGGATCTGCCGCAGGATCGATCGCCCGATAGCGGCGCGAGATTTCGCCATCCGCATCGGCGAAGGCATAGAAGCCCGGCAGATGCAGCGGCAGGCGTGCAGGCTGGCCAACCCGGTCGGCCGCATCCAGCGTCACGAAGAAACAGGTCCGCCCGGGGTCGGCAAACAGTGGTGCCGCCCCGGCAATCGCCGCCACGGCGGCCTGAAGCTGCGGCACCGCAGCCGATCCCAGCAGCACCAGCACCGACCAGCGGCCGGCAACGGTGGAAAAGGCGAAGTTCGGATTGCCGGCACAATCGCCCTGGAACCAGGGCACCGGGTCGCCGGGCAGGAAGGGTAAGGTGCGGGCCGCGGCAACGGCGGTGTCGGACATGGTGCAGGTCTCCGGGGGGCCGTGAACGTGTGACGTTCAGAATGCAGGAGCATCCCATCGCCGTAAAGCGGGTGCAAGAGCCGCGGGCGGCTGTGGCGGTGCCGCCGCGGGTCCGGTATCATGTGGCCGACGAGGTGGCGGGATGCGGCTCCGCAGGGGCCGCGACACCTGCCCAAGATTGATTGAGCAAGATCAGACGAGACCGGCGCCGGCCGGGGTCGGGCCAGGCGCCATCGACCGATCCGGCCCGGGAAGAACCACGGAGGACGCTGCCCCCGATGCCCTACGCCAAGCCCGACGCCCTGGTCAGCACCGCCTGGCTCGCCGACCACCTCGATGCGCCCGATGTGCGCGTCGTCGATGCGTCCTGGTTTTTCCCGCAGGAGGGCCGCGATCCGCGTGCCGAGCATGCGAAGCTGCGCATCCCCGGTGCGGTGTTCTTCGACATCGACGAGATCGCCGATACCACCAGCCATCTGCCGCATATGCTGCCCGCGCCCGAGAAGTTCTCGTCGCGGGTCCGCCGGCTGGGCCTGGGTGACGGCGTGAAGATCGTCGTCTATGACGCGATCGGCCTGCGCAGCGCCGCCCGCGCCTGGTGGATGTTCCGCGTCTTCGGCCATGACGATGTCGCGGTGCTGGATGGCGGCCTGCCGAAATGGCTGGCCGAGGGCCGACCGGTGGTCGAGGAACGCCCCGAACCGCCGCGGGAACGGCATTTCACCGCCCGGGTCAACAACCTGCTGGTGAAGGACCGCCATCAGGTGGCCCGCGCCACCGGCGACGGCCGCACCCAGCTGGTCGACATGCGCCCGGCCGACCGCTTCCGCGGCGAGGCGCCCGAGCCGCGGCCGGGCGTGCGGGCGGGCCATGTGCCGGGCGCGCTGAACCTGCCCTATACCGACCTGCTCGACCCCATGTCGGGCACGGTGCTGGATGCCGAACGGCTGGAGGCGCGGATCCTGGCGGCGGGCATCGATCCGTCGAAGCCGGTGATCGCCATGTGCGGATCGGGCGTCACCGCCGGCATGCTGGCGCTTGCCATGTATCTGCTGGGCAAGCGCGACGTGCCGGTCTATGACGGGTCCTGGGCCGATTGGGGGTCGGACGAAAGCCTGCCGATCGAACGGTGATCGCCGTCCGGACCATAAGGGTGCAGATCGGCACCGCACCGGCTGACCGCATGGTGCCGGCCGCAGGAACGACGGGACCGGCGGGCGAAGCCGCCGCCGGTGCCGGTGCTCGTGTCCCCCGCTCACGCTGCCACCGACCGCAGGCCGCATCCGGCCTGCGGCGGTCCGTCTTCGTTCCGGCGCCCGCACGGGCCGGCGGAACCTGCGGCTTCCGATACCACCCGTCCGGCCGACCCGGCCTGACGACTGGCCTGACCGGGTCGCGGGGCGATGGTCGCCACCGCGCGTGGAGAAAGCGTCGATGACGGAACTTGTCGTCACCTACTTCGAAATGACCTCGCCGCCGGACCGCCATGGACGTGGCAAGCTGCCCTCGGGGCAGTATGCCCTGCTCCGGGCCTGGAACATGCCGGTCCATTTCTACCGCTATCTGCATGCCGGCGCCCGGGCAAACCTGCTTCGCCCCGAACGCCTGGGCCTTGACGACGAGGCCATCGGCCACATTCTCGCCGACGAGAAGATCGAGATCTTCGTGCTCTACGTTGCCGGCGTGCCTGCGGGCTTCGCCGAACTCGACCGTCGGGCCGAGGACGATTCCATCGAAATCGCGTATCACGGACTCATGCCTGAATATGTCGGCCGCAGCTTCCGCGGCTTCCTGCTCGACCAGGTGGTGGACATCGCCTGGAGCTATCATCCGACACGGCTCTGGGCGCGCTGCTCCAATCTGGACCACCCCAAGGCCATGCAGACCTATCAGCGCGGCGGCTTCGGCGTGTTCCGGCAGGAACGCAGCCCCATGCCGGCCGATCTGGCCCTGACCGGCAGCGATCGCGGCCGCAATGCCGGCACCGGCGGCCTGCTGACAGAAGGGACGGATCTGTCCAACATCGTGCCCGGCCCGGTGGGGGAGGCCCCGACATGACCATCGGCGAAACCTTCCAGACGGGTCCTGCCCCGGCGGGCCGCCGGGTGGTGGTGGTCGGTGCCGGCCCTGCCGGTCTGGCCGCCACCGAAAAACTGCTCGCACACGGCCTGCAGCCGATCGTGGTTGCGCCGGCCGACGACTGGGGCGGCCGCGCCTTCGTCGGCGCCTCGGAAGCCGATGCCGGCTCCCCCGCCGGCGATGTCGATTTTCTGCGCTTCCGCGGCCGCGCCGCCCGCATCCGCAGTGCCGTGCGCCTGATTACCGGCCATGTCGCCTGGGCGATCGAGGATGGCGCGGTGCTGCTGGCCGGACGCGACGGCATTTCGCGCCTCGCCTTCGACCGTCTGGTGCTCGCCACCGGTGCCGAGACCCGGCCGATCCCGCTGCCCGGCGGCCAGCTTTCCGGCGTCACCGATCTGGGCACGCTCTACCGCGCCCCCGAACAGGCCGGCAGCACCGCCATCGGCCAGCGCCCGGTGCTGATCGGCGGCGGCCCCGGCCTCTACGAGGTCGCCGACCGGCTGGTGCGCGCCGGCCGCCGGCTGACCGCGGTGATCGATCTGGATCCCGATCCCTGGCGGCGCGGCCCGATCGGCACCGAAAGCGGCCGCCCGGGCACCGGGCTCGGCCGCTGGCTGCGCCTGGTCGGCCGCGACGTGCCGGTGCTGACCGGCATCACCCGTCTCAGGGTGGAAGGCGACGGCCATGTCGAGCGGATCATCGCCACCGACGGCCGCGGAGAGACCCGCGACATCGTCTGCGACACCGTGGGTGTCGGCCATGGCATGATCGCCGATCACCGCCTGCTCGCCTCGGCCGGCGTGGCGCTGGGGTTCGATCCCGACCGCCGGGCCTTTCTGCCCCAGCTGGATGCCGAAGGCCGCGTGCCCGATTGTCCGGGGCTGTATGTCGCGGGCGAGGCCGGCCCCCATCCGCGCCCGGCGGTCGCCGACCGGCTGGGTGCCGCGGCCGGTCTTGCCGTCGCCTCGGATCTGGGTATTGCAGACGCCCGGATCGAACTGGCGCGGATGACGCCGCTGCTCTCGCACGACCGGCGCACCGGGGCCGAGATCGCGGTCGACCATCCCTACCCCACCGGCTGGGTTCTGGCCCAGGACGACGACGCCCCGATCGATCCGGCAAGCGGGCTGACGCTGGGCCGGCTGAAGCAGGTGGCGGCGCGCCATCGCCTGGACCGGCTGGGCCGGGCCGCGGCGGTGCTGGGCGTCGACCTGGCCCGCGCCGGCGGGCTGGGCCGGGCCGGCGTTCTGGCCGAGCTGATCGCCGCTCTCGGCGCCCTGCCGCTCGCCGGCCTCGGCACCAGCCAGGGCGAAAGCCCGGCCATGCCCGTGCCGCTGGGCATGCTGGCCGCGGCCGGACGTGGACAGGTCAACGACATCACGGAGCGTGCAGGATGAGCCGGCTGGTGGATTGCGACGTCGTCATCGTCGGCGGCGGGGTGGTCGGCCTTGCGGCCGCGATCGGGCTGCGCCGGCAGGCCTTCCGGGTCACGGTGCTGGAAGCGACCGCCGGTGCCGGCCGCGATCTGGACGGCATCTGCGGGCTGATCGGCACCGAGGGCCGCGCCGCCCTTGCCCGTCTGCTGGGTGCGGACGAAGCCGCGGCCCTGGTGACCACGGCGACGGTGCCCGAAGGCGCGGCCGATACCCTGCCCGAAGGCCTGGGCGTTCTGGCCCCCGGCCTCTTCGCCGAAACGCTCAGCCGTCGCGCCCGGGAACGGGGCGTCGATCTGCGCGAGGGTGTGGCCGCGATCGGGGCCGAGGAAACCGAAGCCGGGTTCCGCGTCGCCTGCGCCCCCGGCTATGGCATCGCCGGCCGGCTGATGGCGATCGCCGCCGGTCCCGCCCGCGATACGGCCGGCAGCTGGCTGAAAGCCGATCTGCCGGTCCGCCCGGCGGTGTCGCTGCGCCTGAAGCTTCGCCCCGACCGGATCACCCCCGAAACCTGCCGCAGCCGGCCCAGCGATGTGATGCTGGCCGAAGACGGCCGGGCGGTGCTGCGCGGCACCGGCGATGGCGGCTGGCTGGTTGCCCTGCACGAAGACGGATCGGTCGCGACCTCGGCCTCGGGTGCTGCGGCCCGCGCGGCCGCCCCGGCCGCCCCGCTGTCGCCCGACGAAATCGCGGCCGCCGCCGCCCGTGTTACCGCCATCCTGCCCGACACGGCCGGGCAGCTGTTGACTCGCATGTGGCGGGTGGCCGGTCAGGCGCCGGATGCCGCCGCCATGGCCCAGGCCGTGCCCGGCCGCGCCGGGCTGTTCGTGGCCGATGGTGGCGGCGACTGGGACATGGGCGGGGCGCTGATCGCGGGCGAGCGCCTGGCCGGGCTGCTCGCCGCCTGACCCGTCATCCCGGGCGACGCCAAACGTTCAGGAAGGGGCAGCCGTAAAGGAAGGGTCAGCCGCCGTAAAGGAAGGGGCGGGCCAGATCGACCACCTGGTCCGGCGCTTCCATCGGCGCCAGATGGGCGGTGTCGAGCGTGACGAAATCGCGGGTGCCCGGCATGTGCCGGGCCGCGATCGCCGACATGTTCTGAAACACCGGATGCGACCGGGCGGTCTTGGCCACCAGCACCGGCACATGCTGGTCGTGCAGCAGCAGGAAGGGGTCACCCGCCGGGTCGCCGCTATTGGCATTGCCCATGGCGCGCGCGATCGGCCCCAGAATGTCGGCCTCGGTTTCCGGCTCGCAGGCCAGCACCAGTTCGGCGCCGTCGCGGCGGAAGCCCCAGTCCAGATAAAGATCCAGCGCCGCCGGCGTCACCACGTCGAAGGGCGGGCGCGAGGCGAAGCGCGCCCGTGCGGTCTCGCGGTCGGTGAAGCGCGGCTTGCGCCGGCCGGCGGCCTCCACCAGGCCACGGCCGAAGGCCCAGCCTTCGGGCTCGGGCTCCTCTCCGGCGCCCGGTTCGGAAATCGTGGGCTCGATCACCACCATCCGCCGGAACAGCTCGGGCCGGAGTGCGGCCGCCAGCAGCACGTCGGTGGCCCCGGCCGAATGGGCCAGCACGTCGATCCCGCGCCAGCCCATGGCATCGGCCAGCGCGATCAGATCCAGCGCGAAGGCCCGGAACCCGTATTCGCCGGGGGTGCGGCCCGACGCCCCATGGCCGCGACGGTCATAGCTCCACACGCCCGAGGCATGGGCCGAAAGCTTCAGCGCCACCGGCTCCAGCGTCGCGCCGCAATAGCCGGTGCCATGGGTCATCAGCAGGGGCCGGCCGGCCGGATCGCCGCCGGGCCAGGACTGGACATGAAGAACCGGGCCGGAACCGGGATCGAACCGTCCGGAGGTGAAGCTGCCCGAAAGCGGGGAACCTTCGGCAGCCATGCCGGGCTCGGCCGGCCTGTCATCAACCATGGCGCGCATGGCAAGAGTATCGCCCGAAGCCAGAGGTCTGATCAAGGGCCGGGGACTGCGCGCCGGTCAAAGAGAAACCCCCGGCCCTGGATGGGCCGGGGGTAGGACGACAGCCACAGGGTACAGATCGCTCAGTGATGGAGGATCTGCCCCAGGAAGGCCTTGGTCCGGTCGTTCTGCGGGTTGAGGAAGAATTCCTCGGGCACGTTCTCTTCCACGATCTCGCCACGATCCATGAAGATCACCCGGTCGGCGACCGTGCGGGCGAACCCCATTTCATGGGTCACGCAGAGCATGGTCATCCCGGTCTCGGCCAGCTCGATCATCACGTCGAGCACTTCCTTGATCATCTCGGGGTCCAGCGCCGAGGTCGGCTCGTCGAAGAGCATGACCTTGGGGTTGGTGCACAGCGAGCGCGCGATGGCCACGCGCTGCTGCTGACCGCCCGACAGCTGGCCCGGATATTTTCTGGCCTGGTCCGGAATCCGCACGCGCTCCAGATAGGACATCGCCGTCGCCTCGGCTTCCTTGCGCGGCACCTTGTGCACCCAGAGCGGCGCCAGGGTCAGGTTTTCCAGCACCGTCAGATGCGGGAACAGGTTGAAGTGCTGGAACACCATGCCGACCTCGCGGCGGATGTTCTCCACCGCCTTGACGTCGTTGCTCAGCTCCACGCCGTTGACGACGATGCTGCCCTTCTGGTGTTCCTCCAGCCGGTTGATGCAGCGGATCATCGTCGACTTGCCGGAACCGGAGGGCCCGCAGATGACGATGCGCTCCCCGCGCGCGACATCCAGATTGATGTCGCGCAGCACGTGGAACTGGCCGTACCACTTGTTGACGTGGTCCAGCCGGATGATGGTGTCGGCACCGCGGGCAGAGGCGACCCGCGGCCCGGTGGCCTCGGGCATCTCGCCGGCGGCCATGTCGGTCTGATTGGTCATCGGATCGATCCTTCCCTCAACGATGGGCACCGCGACCCAGATACCGCTCCAGCCACTGGCTGTAGCGCGAGATCGCGAAGCAGAAGACGAAGTAGACCAGCGCCGCGAAGACATAAGCCTCGGCGAAATAGGTCCGCCAGGGCGCGTCGTTCAGCGCCGCACGGGTCGCCAGCATCAGGTCGAAGATGCCGATGATGACCACCAGCGAGGTGTCCTTCAGCGTCGACAGGAACGAATTCACGGTCGACGGAATGCTGATCTTCAGCGCCTGCGGCAGAATGATCAGCCGCATCTTCTGCCAGTAGCCGAGGCCGAGCGCATCGGCCGCTTCGTACTGCCCCTTGGGGATGGCCTGCAGACCGCCGCGCACCACCTCGGCCAGATAGGCGGCCGCGAACATGATGATCGCGATCTGGGCCCGCAGCAGCTTGTTGATGTTGAGCCCTTCCGGCAGGAAGAGCGGGATCATGACCGAGGCCATGAACAGCAGCGTCACCAGCGGCACGCCGCGGATCAGCTCGATATAGGTCACCGACAGTGCCTTGATGATCGGCAGGTTCGACCGGCGCCCCAGCGCCAGCAGCACAGCGATCGGGAAGGCGATGCCGCAGCCGAAGACCGACAGCACCAGGGTGATCATCAGACCGCCCCAGAGCCGGGTCTCGACCAGCGGCAGGCCGAAGACGCCGCCCCACATCAGCAGGCAGATCAGGGTGATCGCCGCGACCCACACATAGACCAGCTTCCGGCTCCAGAACTTCCGGTAGCCGCTGGCGGCGACCAGGGTCACGAAGATCAGGATGGAGGCCAGCGGCCGCCACTGTTCCTCGTAAGGATAGGTGCCGAACAGGATCAGGCGGTATTTCTCGCGGATGAAGGCCCAGCAGGCCCCTTCCGCCGCCTTGCAGGCCTCGGGCGCAGCACGGCCCCAGACCGCATCGATGAAGGCCCAGTTTATCAGCCCCGGCAGCCACGAAATCAACGCCCAGGCGATGGCGACGGTGATCAGCGCGTTGTACCAGGTGTTGAACAGATTGCCGCGGATCCAGGCGATGGGTCCCACCGTCGCCGCGGGCGGCCGTTCTACGGCCGTCTTTTCCGGTATGGTCTGAGCGGTCATCGGCCTAGCGCTCCACCAGCGCGATGCGCTTGTTGTACCAGTTCATGAACGCCGAGATCGACAGGCTGACCGTCAGGTAGGCCAGCATGATCAGGGCGATGTTCTCGATGGCCTGACCGGTCTGGTTCAGGGTCGTATTGGCCACCGACACGATGTCCGGATAGCCGATCGCGACCGCGAGCGAGCTGTTCTTGGTCAGGTTCAGGAACTGGCTGGTGGTCGGCGGCACGATCACGCGCAGGGCCTGCGGCAGGATGATCAGCCGCATGGTGACGCCGGGCTTCAGCCCCAGCGCCGCCGCCGCTTCCCACTGGCCCTTGCCCACCGCCTGAATGCCCGACCGCACGGTTTCGGCGATGAAGGCGGCGGTATAGAGGGTGAGGCCAAGGGTGAGTGCGGCAAATTCCGGCGAGACCGAAAGCCCGCCCTGGAAGTTGAAGCCGCGCAGTTCCGGCATGTCGAGCGCAAGCGGCGCGCCCATCACCGCCCAGACCGCAACCGGCAGGCCGATCAGCAGGGCGAGAGAGGGGATCAGCGTCTTCGGCCGGTCGCCGGTCGCCGCCTGGATCCTGCGGGCCCGGGCCAGCAGCAGGCGCACGGCCAGGATCGCGACGATGAGCGCGATCAGCGCGCCCCACCATGCGGGATGGTCGGCCGGGGCCGGCATCTTGAAGCCGCGATTGCTGAGGAACACGCCCTCGATCGGCTGCAGCGCCTGGCGCGGTGCGGGCAGAACCTCGGTGATCAGCCCGTACCAGAAGAACAGCTGCAGCAGCACCGGGATGTTGCGCAGCGTCTCGACATAGATCGTCGCCAGCTTGGCGAGCAGCCAGTTGCTCGACAGGCGGGCGACACCGATCACCACGCCGATCAGCATCGCGAACACGATGCCGATCAGCGACACCTTCAGCGTGTTGACCACGCCCACCCAAAGGGCACGGGCATAGGTGTCGGTCGCATTGTACGGAATGAGGGATTCGCCGATCGCAAACCCGGCCTCGCGGCTCAGATAGTCGAAGCCGGTCTGGATGTTGCGGGTGGCGAGATTGTGCAGGGTGTTGCCCACCAGATACCAGCCGATGGCAATCACGATTGCCATGGCGATGATCTGGAACAACACCGCACGCACGCCAGCGTCGTTCAGCATCGAACGACGGGGCGGCGTGCCGCCCGGGGCGGAGGTGCCCGGACGGCGGCTGGTGTCGGTCATCGGCTCTGGAAGCCCTTCGCTCGTCGCGGATGCGTCACGGCGGCCGGGGTCCACCGGTGGCACATCACGAACAGCAGCCCGAGACGGCCGAGGGGGCCGTGATCAGCCGATCACGCCCCCCTCAGACCCGTTGGGTCGCCGGCCCTCGGCGGTCGCCGGCGCCACCATGCAGGCGATCAGCGGATCGGGTCGGAGTACAGCACGCCGCCGTCGCTCCACTGCGCGTTCAGGCCGCGCTCCAGCTTCAGCGGGCTTTCGGGGCCGACATTGCGCGAGAAGATCTCGCCGTAATTGCCGACCTGCTTGATCGGGCGATAGGCCCACTCGTCGTCCAGGCCCAGCGTCTGGCCCATGCCGGGCGAGGCGCCCAGGATGCGGCGCACGACCGGGTTCTCGGACGAGGCCTTCATCTCGTCGACATTCTTCGACGAAATGCCGTATTCCTCGGCCTCGACCAGGGCGTTGCGGACCCACTTCACGATGGTGAAGTATTCATCGTCACCGCGGCGCACCGCCGGTGCCAGCGGCTCCTTCGAGATCGCCTCGGGCAGGATGATGTGGTCGTCCGGATTGGGCGCGTTCACCGAACGCAGCGCCGCCAGACCCGAGATGTCGGTGGTATAGGCGTCGCAACGGCCCGAGAAATAGGCCTTGTAGGATTCCTCGAAGCTTTCGAACACCACCGGCTGCAGCTTCATGCCATGGGCACGGAAGTAGTCGGTGAGGTTGAGCTCGGTGGTGGTGCCCGACTGGACGCAGACGGTGGCGCCGTCCAGCTGCTTGGCGCTGCTGACGCCGGCGGCCTTGGTGATCAGGAAGCCCTGACCGTCATAGAACCAGGTGCCGACGAAGAACAGGCCGAGCGAGGCGTCGCGGGTCAGCGTGTTGGTGCTGTTGCGCGACAGAAGATCGATTTCACCCGACTGCAGCGCGGTAAAGCGCGCCTGGGCCGACAGCGGCACGAACTGGACCTTTTCCGCGTCGCCGAGGATGGTGGCCGCGACCGCACGGCAGAAGTCGGCGTCCATGCCGCTCCAGCGGCCGGTGCTGTCCGGCGCCGAGAAGCCCGGCAGACCGGTGTTCACGCCGCAGCGCAGCGTGCCGTTCTTCTTGATCGCGTCCAGCGTCGCGCCGGCATGGGCGGGCGCGCCAAGCGCCGCGACGGCGACGGTAGCCGCAAGCGCGGCCACGAAGGTCTTGATCGACATGTGTATCGCAAAGCCCCTCATCTGCAGGCCGATGCCGCCTGATCGGCGGACTCCGGACGCCCACATGCGGCCCCCCAGGGCCCGCGATGCAAAACGTCCGTCCGACCTGCGTCGTTTCGAGCGGAGCACGGTTGTCCTGCGGCCCTCCCGCCGGATCCGCGGAGCGCGCCCCCCCGGACGCGTTCCTGAAAGCTCCACATCTTCCCCTGTTCGTTGGTAGCACACCGGTCAATCGTCATGCAAGCGTGCGCCCTGCCCTTGCCGAGCCGGGTTGTCAGCGGCGGCTGCGCGCGTTGAAATGCGCCCGACGGCGCAAGGGCGCGCCGAATGCACGGATCGAGGAGAGCCGGAACCATGTCCGACGAGACGCGTCCCGACGCGGCAGGGGCACACAGGAACGAAGATCCCCACGGGATCGACACCCGGATCGTTCATGTCGGGCGCGACCCCTTCGCCAATCACGGCATCGTCAACCCGCCGGTGCATCACGCCTCGACCGTGCTGTTTCCCACACTCGACGCGCTGGTGAAGGCCGCGGCCGACCCCACCCGCGGGGTTTATTACGGGCGCTACGGCACGCCGATCACCCATGCGCTGGAAGATGCCTATGCCGAACTGTCGGGCGGGGCGCGGGGCATCGCGCTCGCCTCGGGCAAGACGGCGATCCTGGCCATGCTCACCGCCTTCACCGGCGCCGGCGATCACGTGGTCGTGCTCGACAACGTCTACGAGCCGACCCGGGCGCTGGCCGACCAGTTCCTCGGCCGCTACGGCGTCGAGGTCACCTATGTCGACCCGATGGCGGGGGCGGCGGTCGCCGATCATTTCCGGCCGAACACGAAGCTGCTGATGCTGGAGGCGCCGGGCTCGCTCACCTTCGAAGTGGCCGATCTGCCGGCGATGATCGCCGCGGCCAAGGCCGCCGGCGTGCGCACCGCGCTCGACAATTCCTGGGCGACGCCGCTCTATCTGAAGCCGCTCGCCATGGGGGTCGACGTGGTGATGGAGGCCGGGACCAAATATCTGGTCGGCCATTCCGATGCCATGATGGGCGTGCTGTCGGCCACCGAAGAGGCCTTTCCGGCGCTGCGCCGGGCGGCGAGCGAGATCGGCGCCCCTCCGGGACCGGACGACTGCTATCTGGCGCTGCGCGGGCTGCGCACCCTGTCGGTGCGCATGGCACGGCACCGCGAAACCGGCCTGGCCCTTGCCCGGCACCTGGCCGCGCACGACATGGTGCGTCAGGTGCTGCATCCCGCCCTGCCCGGCTGCCCGGGCCACGAGGCCTTCCTGCGCGACTTCCAGGGGTCGAGCGGCCTGTTCGCGGTAGAGCTTCAGCCGGGCAGCCGCGACCGGATCGCGGCGATGGTCGACCACATGGCCCTGTTCAAGATGGGCTTTTCCTGGGGCGGCTATGAAAGCCTGATCCTGCCGGTCGATCCGCGCCGGGCCCGCACCGCCACCCGCGACCGCTGGACCGGCCGCGGACCACTGCTGCGCATCCATGCCGGGCTGGAAGACCCGGCCGATCTGATCGCCGATCTGGACGCGGGCCTGGCCCGCTATGCCGCCGCAGCCGAGGCCTGATCAACAGGCGGCGGCAGGCGGCCCCCGAGACGAGGGAGACGTCATGACCGCCGCCATTCCCATCGCCCCGGCTGTTCTTGCGCTTGGCCTTGGCCTTGGCTTCAGCCTCGGCCCGGCAGGCCCCGCAGCTGCAACCGATCCGGCGCCCGGCACCCGGCTCAGGGTCGATGCCGACCGCCTGCCGGCCCCGGGCAATGCCCCGAGCCCGGCCAATTCGCCACAGACCGTCGACCGGCCAAAGGGCGCCGGCCTGCGCGTCCCCGACGGCTTCCGCGCCACGCTTTTCGCCGAGGGGCTGGTGCATCCCCGGGTGATGGCGGTCGCCGCCAATGGCGATGTCCTGCTGGCGGAAAGCCGGGCGGGCAGGATCACCCTGCTGCGCGACGCGGATGGCGACGGCCGGGCGGAGGTCCGCGAAACTCTGATCGACGGCCTGGCCCGCCCGCACGGGATCGGCTTCCGCGAGGGCACGATCTGGGTGTCGGACACCAACGGCGTCTGGCGCTGGCCCTATACCCCCGGCGACACCCGCATCACCGCCGATCCCGAAGCCATGACCCCGCCGGATGCGCTGGGCAGCGCCGGCGGCCACTGGACCCGCGGTCTTCAGCTCGATCCCGAGGGGGAGGGCTTCTGGGTCTCCATCGGCTCCCGCGGGAATGTGGGGGTGGAGCCCGAGCCCCGGGCGACCATCCGCCGCTTCGACGGGCCGGGCGATGGCGGCCACAGCTTCGCGACCGGGCTGCGCAATCCGGTGGGGATGGCGATCCATCCCAGGACCGGCGCCTTGTGGACCGTGGTCAACGAACGCGACGGGCTGGGCGACGATCTGGTGCCCGACTATCTGACCCGGGTCCGCGAGGACGGCTTCTACGGCTGGCCCTATGGCTGGCCCGGTGCCGGCGGCGACCCGGTGGTCCAGCCCGGGCTGGAGGGGCAGGACGAAGGCCGGCTGGCCCGGCTGATCACCCCCGATTTGCGTTTTCAGGCGCATTCTGCACCGATCGGACTGACGTTCTACGATGGCACAATGTTCCCGGAACGATACAGTGGCGGTGCCTTTGTCGCCCTGCGCGGGTCCTGGAATGCGGCAGAGCCCCGCGGCTATGTCGTGGCCTTCGTGCCCTTCGATGCCGACGGCACACCGGCGGATGACGGGGTCTACGAGGTTTTCGCCTCGGGTTTCCGTCGCGATGACGGCGGGCGTGGAAGTCCTGCGCAGGTATGGGGCAGACCGGCCGGAGTGGCGGTAGACCGCGCCGGTGCCCTGCTGATCGCCGATGATACCGGTGGCACGCTTTGGCGTGTTGTCACAACCGGAAACTGACCGGATTTTCAAGCTGATTGCGCAGTGATATGCCGGCGGCATGGCACGGGGTTTGCCAGAAGAGGGGCAACCGAACCGGATGGTTCGCCCCATTTTCGAGCGAGACCCCCCATGAGCGCGCTGATCGGCATTCTGAACGGCAAACCGGTCGGTGACCGTTTGCATTCTGCACTGGACAAGCTGGACCCGGCACGCATCGTGCGGCGTGACACCCGTATGTTCGCGACCCATGGTGCCGCCGCAGGTCTGGCGGCGATCGGGCCCGAGCTTCCCGATCAGTTCGTCACACGCCCGGATGTCGCCCGCCCCGATGCGCGGCTGATCCGTCTGGGCCAGGCGACGCTGGGTATCGTGGGCCCCGCGCCCGCGATCTGCCGGCTGGGCCTGGGCGACGGCGCGGTGGAACCGACCCCCGCCGATCTGCGCCGCAACATCGCCCTGGCGGCGCTGCTGGCCGATCTGGACCGGCCCGGCCAGGATACCGAGCTGGCGCTGCGCCGGCTGATGGACCGCACCGGCGGCGGCATGTCCTTCACCCTGCTGATCGACGAGGATCCGCGCCGGATGTTCGTCGCCCGCGGCGAGACGGCGCTGTGCTTCGCCGCCGGCGATCACACCGGCCTGGTCGCCAGCGACGAACGCCTGCTGAGCGGGGCGGATCCGGTGTCGGTGGGGCTCCGGCCCGGCGATGTCGCCACCCTTTCGGCCGATCGGGTGCGGGTCGCCGATGCCTGCGGCCGTGTGATCGCCCGCCGCATCGGCCCGGCCGCCCGGCCGGCCGATGTGCCGCCGATGCCGGCTGCCGGCCGCGATCTCACCGCACATGATCTGGACCATCTGGCCCGCGCGGTGCGCCTGGGGGCCGGGCTGACGGCGCCGGACGCGGCACCGCTGCCGGTGTCGGCGGCAGCCGGCATCCATGGCCGCATCGCCTTCAGCGCCGCCGCCCCGCTGATGCCCGCCGCCGCAGCAGCCGCGGATCTCTGGCGGCGCTGCTATGGGCTGGAGGTGCTGGTCCGGCCGATCGAAGACGGCGCCCGCCCCTATCTGCCGGTCGATCTGGCGATCATCCTGCCGGACCCGGCCGATCTGGCCGGGGGCACGGATCTGCCGCGCCGGCTGCGCCAGGGCGGCGCGCGGTCGGTGACCATGCTGGTGGCCGATGCCGGTGCCAGCCCCGCCGCTTCCGGTCTGGATGCCGTCTGGCGGCTGCCGCTGCCGCGCGAATACGGCGTGGCCCCCACGCTTTCGGCCCTCGGCCTCATCTCGGGTCTGGCCGCCATCGGCTCGCGCATCGCCGCCCTCGGCAACGGCGCGCCCCGGCCGCGGCCCGGGCTTCATGATGCGGGCATCGCCCCCCGGGTCGTCGCCCGCGTGCTGAACGCGACCGCCGACCGCCTCGCCACCCCGCAGCCGGCGGCCTTTGCCGATGCGGCGACGGCCCAGATCGACCGGATCGCCGCGCGCATGATCGCGAGCGGCCAGCGCCGGCTGGATCTGGAACTGGCGGGGCCGGTGCTGGACCCGCGTGTCTCGGGCGGGATGGCCGAACTTGCCTGCACGCTTTTCGCCGAAATCGCCCAGGTGATCTGCCTGCCCGCGCAGGACGGGGATCCGTTCGGCCGCCCGTCATCGGGGGCAGCGGCTGTGCGCCCCCTGCCGGCGGCGCCGCGCCTGGACCCCACCACGGCGATCGGTGCCGCGGCCGGCAGCGAGAACGCCACCACCGCGGCCGGGCTTGCCGGCGCGATGGTCCTGGCGGCCGCCGGGGCGATGCGCACCGCCCATGCCTTCGCCCGGGCGAGCGGGGCCGCACTCGGCCGTCCGCGCTGCCTGACCGGGCTGCGCGGCAGCTGACGGCGGCCGGATCAGTGATCGGTCGGCGTCTCCGACCAGGCCTGACGCTTGCGATAGATGGTCGAGGCGCTGATGCCGAGCAGGGCGGCGGCGCGGGGCACGTTGCCGCCACAAAGATCGATCGCGCGTTCGATCGCCATCCGCTCCACCTGCCAGAGCGGCCGGATCTCGCCCTCTGTGCCATAGATGGCGGCGGTCTCCGGCTCGCCCGGGTCACCGATCCCGTCCATCTCGTCATCCGCAACCGGTTCGAAATCCAGCTCGGGCGGCGGCGCGCCCGTCGTTGTGGGCCTGAGCGACATCGCCTCGGCCTCGCGCAGCTGGCCGGGCAGCATGTCGAGGGTGAGAACCTCGCCGTCATTCAGCACGACGGCACCGTGAAGCACGTTGTAAAGCTGGCGGATATTGCCGGGCCAGCGATAGGCCGCGAGCGCCGCCTCGGCCGCCGCGTCGATCCGGCGGAAGCCCTTGCCTTCCAGGGCCGCCAGATCGTCCAGAAGATGGCGGGCGATCAGACGCACGTCGTCGCCGCGCTGGCGCAGCGGCGGCAGGTGGATCGGCACCACATGCAGACGATAGTACAGATCCTCGCGGAAGCGGCCGGCCTCCACCTCCACCAGCGGATCGCGATTGGTGGCGGACACGATGCGGATATCGACCCGCTCCGTCACGCCCGAGCCCACCTTCTGGAAGGCGCCCGTCTGCAGGAAGCGCAGCAGCTTGCTCTGCAGTGCCAGATCCATCTCGCAGACTTCGTCCAGGAACAGCGTGCCGCCATGGGCACGGGTCGCAGCACCCTCGCGGTCGGTATGGGCACCGGTGAAGGCGCCGCGCACATGGCCGAAGATCTCGCTTTCCATCAGATCGCGCGGGATGGCGGCGCAGTTGAGCGCGACGAAGGGCCCGCGGGCGCGCGGGCTGCGGGCATGCAGCGCCTCGGCCGCCAGCTCCTTGCCCGTGCCGCTCTCGCCGGTGATGAAGACCGAGGCGCGGCTTTGTGCCGCCCCTTCGATGATGCGGTAGATGCCCTGCATGACCAGCGACCGGCCGATCATGCCGCAATAGGCCTCGCGCTCGCCGATGCTGTCGACCAGCCGGGTAAGCGTGCCCAGCGCCAGCGCGTTGCGCACCGTCACCACCAGGCGCTCGGGCGGGAAAGGCTTCACCAGGAAGTCGTGGGCGCCGGCGCGCATCGCCTCGACCGCCACGTTCACCGAGCCATGGGCGGTCACCACCACCACGTCGCAGCCGCCGCGGCGGCGCAGATCGGCCAGAATGTCGAGCCCGTTGGCGTCCGGCAGGCTGAGATCCAGCAGCACCAGCGCCGGCGGCGTCGCCGCGATCCGCTCGAAAGCGGCTGCCGCCGTCCCCACGGCCACGGCAGGAATGCCGGCGCCACGGAGCTGTTCCGCGTAAAGGCGGGCCAGAAGGGCGTCGTCTTCGATGATCAGAACTTCCGATGCGCTCTCGTCCGCCACCATACCGCCACGTCATCATACTGCCCGATGCGGTGACCATGGGTCCCCCCGGCCACCCGCAAAACAAGGCTAGCAGAAGACCGGGGCGCGGTCAGCGTCCACGACGACACCCGCATCAGGTGTAGGGCGCGCCACATGGCGCCGGTCTCAGTTTCCCGGCGTGTCGAGCACCGGCTCCCGCGCGGTCGCAGCTTGCAGAAGCCCGGGATCCGCGGCAGCCGACAGCTGATCGAGCAGGGCACGCGCCGGTGCATATCCGCGCGCGACGGCACGGCGGCATCGGGCCACCGCTTCCACCATGTCCGGCGGGTCCCCCGCAAGTGCACGCAGCGCCAGGGCGTGATCGGCGGCCCCGTCGCCGGCCCGCGCCGCGCGCAGCAGGCGGGCCCGCGCCGCGGCGGCATCGCCCCCGGCGGCGCGGCCGTCGAGCTGCATCAGGGCAAGGCCGGTATCGGCGGCGACGATGCCCGCACGCGCCGCCTGTTCATACAGCATCGCCGCCCGCGCCGGATCTGCCGGCAGAGCCGGGCCTGCACCCTGGTCCAGCAGGCGGGCCAGGTTGAAGGCGGCACGGGCGTCGCCGGCATCTGCGGCGCGTCCATACCAGGTGGCAGCCGCCGCCGGATCTGCGTCGCCGCCCTGCCCCTGTTCTGCCATCACCCCCAGGTAAAAGGCGGCACGGGCATCGCCGGCCTCCGCCAGCCGGCCGAACAGGCTGCGGGCGGTGGCATAGTCGCCGGTTTCCCAGGCATGGGCAGCGGTGGCGAAGCCCTGCGGCGGCGTCCAGGCCCAGGCCGCACCGGCCGGCATCATGGCCGCCAGACCGATCACGACCGCCCTGCGGAGTGCCGTCTGCACCCCACGCCCCTTCACCCTGCCCAGCCTCATGTCACCCCCGATACGCACCCCGTCCGGTGCCAATAGGTACTCTCCCGCGCAGCTACTATTCCGCAAGCGGCGGAGGGGATGCAAGCCGGAGTGGTTCCTGAGGGTCAGCCTGCGTGGGACGGCCGCGGGAGAGCCACCCGGCTCACCATCAATCCGACCAGCGACCAGAAAACCACACCATTCCAGTTGTTGAAGAAGCTGCCATGCGGAACGGCCGGCCAGAGAATCAGCAGGATGCCGAGCCCGGCCCCCAAGGCCACCGGATCCATGCGCTGCGGCAGACATGCCGCGACAAAACCACCGATCAACGCCAGGAAGATGACGAGCCCTATGATCCCGTGCTCAGCGAACATCTCGACATATGCATTATGCGGATGGGTCGAGCAGAATTCGAGAGTCTCCGAATAGTCGGCACCCTGCAGTTTGATGTTGGGAGACCGGATTTCCGGACAGATATCCCGGAAGTTCTTCCCGCCGGCACCGACTACGGGCGACAGTTCGCCAACTTCAACACCGGATTGCCAGAGCAGACCATAAGACGTCGTGGACAGACGCGACAACGTCCCAAGCGTCGAGCCGACCTGGCGGTCGAAGCTTGCAGGGAAGGCGAGGTAGCCTGCCACCGCGCCGAGAACTGCGACCAGAAGCCCGTACCGCATGAACCGACGGATAGCTGGCACGGGTACGATCAGAGCCATGATCAGCAGACCAAGCCCTGCCAGCAGAAAGGCGCTCCGTTCGCCCGACAGGAAGATGGCAAGCAGCACCAGAAGCAGCCCGACCCCCACCGGAAACAGCCGCCGCAGGGATCCCGCTGCGGCCCAGGCCAGGGCGAAGCCCAGGCAGGGAAACATCGTCTTGGTCAGGAAGATGCCGACCTTGCGGTCATCGAACGGGCCGGTCAGCCGCAGCGGGTGCGAATAGCTCTGGACCACCCTGGTCACCCAGTACCATTCCCCCAGCGCCCAGACGGCGCTGAACAGAACGATCGCCAGCAGAACCGCCATATAGCGGTCGCGCCATTTCGGTTCGGTCAGCAGCCAGAAGCCGAGTGCCGCGGCAAGCATCGGGAATCTGAGGAAGGTGGCCCCGCGCCCGAAGGCTTCCGACACGCTGGCCAGCGCGAAGGGCGCCGTCGCCAGCATGAACACCCAAAGGACGAGCGCCAGCCGGAACCACCACGCCTGAAGCGCAACCCTGTCCCGGTCGAGGACGACATGGACAAGGAACAGAAGCGCAATCAACGAGGCGCCCACATCGGTCGGCCCCGGCCCCAGGATCATCAACAGGGGCAAGATCAGCGCAATCATGCGTCCCGCGGTCCTGAGACGATCCGGCGCCTGTGCGCCTGCGGAACTCACATCATGTCGGGACAAGGTCATCCTCTCGGGCGAAATCCGGCTGGAGAGATGTGGAAGGCCTTGCCTTATATCCCGGATCCGCCGTCGACGCGACGTTCTGATGGCTCACTTATCCGGGATTTTACCCGGAAGGCCCGCTTTCTCCGACAAACCTCGTCAGGCGCCCAGCTTGAGATCACCCAGCCCGGCGCCGGCAATACCCAGCCCGTCCATGGCGGCGAAGCCGAAATGACGCACCTCGCCGCCGACCCAGACTTTCACGCCGGAACGGCTGGCAGTACCGGTTTCGGAGACGACCAGTTCCGCCCGGGCCTGCAGGGCCACCACCGGGGCGTTGAACCGGCCCTGCGCCACGGCAACCGGGCGCAGGCCACCGGCCAGGCCCCGGCGGGCCAGGGTGCCGACCAGGGCCGCCACGGCTTCGGGGCCGGGGGTTTCTTCGGTGCGTCCGGCCAGCGGGTCGAAAAGGCGGGCGATGAAATCGGCCCCGCCCATCTCGCCATGGGCCGGCGCATAGGCCAGCACCGGCGCCTGCTCGTGGGCGGCGCTCCAGGCGGCAAGGCGGGTGAAGGCGGGGCGGATGGCGCCGAGGGTCGCGGCATCCTCGATCGGCACCAGCAGGATGCGGCGGCGGGTTGCGGCCAGCCCGAAGGGCATGTCGCCCGGCACCCGCATCGGCGGCACGCCCAGGGCCGACAGAACTTCGGCCCCGTCGAAATGGCCGACGATTTCATGAGAGAGCGTCGCACGATAGCGCAGCCGGCCATCGGCCTCGCGCAGCACCGGGATCACCCGGCCGCCGGTCTCGAAACGGATCGGGCCGCGGCCGTCGCGGCCGAGCAGAACATGGGCGGCCGCCAGCAGGCCGGTTCCGTCCACCTCCTGGCGCATGCCGTCGCGCCAGACGTCGAGCCGGGCATCGGCCTTGAGCGAGGGGGTCACGGCAACGGCCGTCGTCGCCGGCTCATCCAGCCGGGTCGCAACCTCGCAGGCATTGTCCGCACCCAGGATCACCACCGCAGATACGCCGCCCTGGCCGCTCCGGGCGTAGAGCCGCACACGATGCAATTCCAGCATGGGACCGCTTCCCCTTGTGAGAGCGTGGCGCATTCCGACCGCTGACGCTCGTCCACGAATGCCGTCGCCGCCGTTGATCGCGTTCATTCGACACCCGCTCATAATAGGCAAGAACCAGACCGTGATTTCAACTTTCAATTTAATGGACATGACATGCAGTGCCGGCCGCACGGGCCGTCCGCCGCCTGTCGGCGCCCGCGGAGGGTGTACCATGCCGCGGAAGTCATGGCTGTGATCGAACCATTACAACTTCCGGTCAGATCCCCAGGTCACCGATATGTCACGGCGCCGGCTCGGCCACCACGATCAGCCCGTCGCGCTCCACCAGCCGGCGGCGTTCCGTCAGCCGGCGGATCTCGTCTTCGGTCACCGAGCGCAGCCCGGCACTCAGCGCGCGGAAGCCCAGCATCCGGGCCAGCTGGCGCTGCAGCTCTTCGCGGGTGACGCCCAGATTCTCGGCGGCGATCCGCATCAGCCCGGCCTCGATCTCGGCCGGCGGCAGCAGTTCGGGCTTGCGCAGCCCCGCCGAGGTCACGGCACTGCGATCGCGGATGCGCACCGGCTCTCCCGGCAGGCTCAGGAACCAGCCTTCGTCGACCAGATGACGGCGACGGATGGCATAGGATGCCGCCGCCCGCACGGCGGCCTGGATCCGCGCCCCGGCGCGCCCCAGCCCCCACGCATCGCGCAGCCGCGCCGTCACCTCGTCCAGATGCACCGGCCCTTCGACCTTCACCACCGCCATCACCATCGGCGCCAGCTTTGCCGGCGTCACCTGGTGCAGCTCCATGCCCTGCAACTCTGCCGGCACTTCGGGGTCCGCCTCGACATAGGCGGGGGTCAGGTGGTCGTCCTCGGCCGGCGCCTCGTCCTCGCCGCCTTCCAGGCCCAGCTCCGCGGCCAGCGCCGCGTCTTCGGGCGGCATGGCCGCGGCCGCGGCGGCGCGGCCCTCGTCGCGGGCCTCCAGCATCTCGCGGGCCCGGAGGATGGCCGCCTCCACCGCGGCCAGCTGGCCCTCGGGGCGGGCGAACCAGTCGGCCGACCAGATGCGGTGGATGATCCAGCCGTGATCTTCCAGCACCGCCTGGCGCAGCCGGTCGCGGTCGCGGGCCGATCGTGCGGCATGATAGCCGGCCCCGTCGCATTCGATGCCGAGCAGATAGCGGCCGGGCCGGTCGGGATCGACCACCGCCAGATCGATGAAGAAGCCGGCCAGCCCCACCTGTTCGTGGACGAGATGGCCGCGCGCCCTGAGCGCCCGGGCAACCTGTTCCTCGAACACGCTGTCGGCCGGCCGGCCCGACCGGCGGGCGACCTCCAGGCTGCCGGTGCGGGCATAGCGCAGGAAGGTCTTGAGCGCCGCGACGCCGCGGCCGCGCGCCCGCTCCAGATCGATATCCTCGTCGGTGATCGAGGCGAAGACCCGGCAGAGCCGTTTCGCCCGACTGATCAGCACGTTCAGCCTCCGCTCGCCGCCCTCGGCACCGACCGGGCCGAAGCGCATCGCCATATAGCCCTGGGCATTGCGGCCATAGGCGACGGAGATGAAGATCACGTCGCGCTCGTCGCCCTGAACGTTTTCCAGGTTCTTCACGAAGAACGGTTCGGCCGGATGGGCGTTGAAGAAGTCCTCGGTCTCGGGATGGGCCCGGCGCAGGGCTTCCAGCGCATCCAGGATCGCCCGGCGCTGGCGCACCGAGAAGGTGGCGACCCCAAGCGAGCGTTCGGGCGTGGTGCGGGCATGGGCGATCACCGCCTCGGCCACCCGGCGCGCCTCGGCCGGGTTGGTGCCGCTGCCACCGGTCTCGAACACGCCGTCGGTCACATGGACGAAATCGAGCCCCAGCCCGGCCTCCCCCGCATAGGGGCTCGGCACCACATGCAGCCGGTCCTGATAGAATTCATGGTTCGACACCGCGATCAGCGACTGATGCCGGCTGCGATAATGCCAGCGCAGCATGCGCTGCGGCAGGCCGCGGGCGACGCAGAGCCCCAGAATGCTTTCGACATCGGCGATCCGGGTGGTCTCGTCCTCCTCGTCCGCATCCGGTGCATCGGCGGTCATGCGGGCGAAGAAGGCGGTGGGCGGCAGCTGGCGCTCGTCGCCCACCACCACCATCTGCCGGCAGCGGGCGATCGCCCCCAGCGCATCCACCGGCTGGATCTGGCTCGCCTCGTCGACCACCAGCAGGTCGAAGCCGATCCGCCCCGGCTCCAGGAACTGGGCGACCGACAGCGGGCTCATCATGAAGACCGGCTTCAGCGCCTGAACCGCAGGGCCTGCCTGGCTCATCAGCTGGCGGATCGGCATGTGCCGACGCTTCTTGGCCAGCTCTCCCCTCAGCACGCCCACAGGGCCCAGGCCATTGACGCGCGGGCGGCTGCGGGCATGTTCGGCCCGCACTTCCGACCGGGCGAGGTCGATCCGGGCCCGGTCCAGCGCCGCGAAGCTCCGCACCAGCCCGTCCTGGGCGGTGCCGTCGAAACCGGCCAGCGCCGGCTCGGCCGTGGTCATCGCCTGCCAGATCGCCTCGAAAGCGGCCATCTCGAAGGCCGGCATCACGCCCGCCCGGTCCAGCCGGCCATCCTCCAGCCGGTCGACCAGCGGCGCCAGGCCGGCGGCACGTGCGGCCCGTGCCGCAGCCAGGATCGCCGCCCAGGCCGGCAACCCCTCGGGCGCCGCCAGCCAGCCGCGAAGATGGGCCGCCAGCGCATCCAGATCCAGATCCGGGATGCCGGTCTCACCGAACATCGCCCGCGGATCGAAGGCAAGCCTGGACCACAGCCCGACCACCTGATCCACGATGCCGTGGCCGGCCTCCACCAGCGCGGCCGTGCGGCCGCGAAGCCCGGCACGATCGGGGGTGCGGGCCGCCAGCGCCCGCAAGTCAGGCTCTGCCGCCAGCCAGGCCGCCGCCCGGGCGATGGCCTCCCAATCCGCCGCCGCCCGGTCGCCGGCCGGCCAGAGCGGCCCGAAAGCGGCGCGGCCGGTGACCGCGGCATCGGCGAGCACGGCCTCGCGCCGGCGCATTTCAAGCAGATCGTCCAGGGCCGCCAGCCGCTCGCCGGCCAGGACGGCCGGGGCGGCGAAGGCCGCATCGACCACGGCCTCGGCCGCTACCACCGGCGCCAGGGCGGATGCCGCCAGCGGCGCCCGTTCTCCGCCGAGATCGGTGCCGAGCAGGGCCGGGGCCGCCGGCCCCAGATCCTGGGCCAGCCGGTCCAGATCATCCGCGACCGCTGCAACCGCGGCCCCGAGACGCGCGGCCAGATCGCCCGCAAGCGGCCGGTCGGCACAGGCCGCGGCCGTGCGGCGGGTGGCGGCGTCGCCGGCCGGGCCGTTCACCCAGGCCAGCATCGCCTCCAGCCGCTCGGGCGCGCTGCGGGCCCCGCGCCAGACCGGGCCGAAAGCGGCACGGCCCAGGGCGTCGCCCGCTTCTGCCCTTGCCGCCGCCGCCTGGCCGGCGATCACCCGGTCGAGCAGCTGGATCAGTTCGCCATCTTCGGGCTTCGGCCCGGTCAGGATCGATTTGACCAGCCGGTTCGCCCGCCGCCAGCGGCCGCTGAAGATCCGGAACAGGCTGCCGCCGGTCTCGGCGATCGCCTGGCGGGCCTCGGCCAGCCCGGTCGACCAGGCGGCCTCGGTGACGCGGTCGCCGGCGGCAAGCCGTGCATCATGGGCGGCCCGCACCGCCTCGACCAGATCGGTGAGCGCGGCCCGCTCCGCCTCCCAGCTCCCGGCCGCCAGCTGCTCCGCCGGCAGGTCGGGGGCCGCGGCCACGGCCGCGCCGCAGCGGATCAGCGCCCCGGCCTCGCGCAGGGTTTCCGGCGCCGGCAGCCCCAGATGACCGGCAAGACGGCTGCCCGCCTCAGCCACCGCCGGCAGCGCCGCCACCACCCGGGCCAGCCGGTCGCGGGCGGCCGCATCGAAGCCTGCGGGCAAGACCGCCAGCCGGTCACGGGCCGCCTGAAGATCGGCGGTCGCCAGCCCGTCCGCCGCGGGGGCAAGCCCCGGCCGCAGCCGTGCGGCCTGATCGCGAAGCGCAAGCCCGGTCTCGACCAGCACCGCCACATCATCCGCGGCCACCGACCAGACCGGGTCCAGGAACACCGCGGGCGGCAGATCCGGTGCAGCAGCCAGCCGCTCGGCCCGGGCCAGCAGCCGGCTGCTGCCGTCCAGCGTGGCGGGGGCCGGTAGGTCCAGCAGGCCCGCCACCACCTCCGCCTCGGCACGCCAGCCGGCGAGCCCGCGCTCCAGCGCCGCAATCTCGGCCAGCCGGCGGTCGGCATCCAGCGGGCTGATCGCATCCAGCCCCACCCCGCGCCAGGGATGGGATGCGGGCGGGCCCTCCGCCTCGATCCGGCGGGCCAGATCGTCCAGCGTCGCGGCCAGGGCCGTGCGCTCGGGCGCCGTCCAGCCGGGGGCGGCCTCGGCCAGATCGAAATCGGCCGGCGCCACACCGGCCGCGCGCAGGCGCACCAGCTCGCCGATCACCTGGTAGGGCGAAAGCCCGGTCGGCTCCAGCGCGCGATGCAGCCGTTCGGCATGGGCGTTCAGCTGCGCCCGGCTGCGGCCCAGGCGATGGAACAGGGTCTCGTCATCGCCGATCCGGGGCGTGCCCAGCTCCCAGCTGCGCTTCAGATCCTCCAGCACCGCCCGTTTTGTCGCCTTGTGGCTATGCAGTTCCAGGCAGACCTCGCCCACGCCGGCCTGATCCAGCCGGCGCTTCACCACCTCCAGCGCCGCCATTTTCTCGGCCACGAACAGCACGGTCTTGCCGTCGGCGACCGCGGCGGCGATGACATTGGCGATGGTCTGCGACTTGCCGGTGCCCGGCGGGCCCTGGATCACCAGGTCGCGGCCGCGCCGCGCCTCGTGGATCGCCAGCGTCTGCGAGGCGTCGGCATCGACGATATGCACCAGATCCTCGGGCCCGATCAGCGGATCGACCGGCACGTCCTCGTCGAAATCGACATCCTCGACCCCGAACCCCTCGTCCAGCAGGCCGCGGATCAGCGGCCGGTCGGTCAGCGGCGCATCCGCCGGCCAGACCGCCGGATCCAGGTCGCGATACATCAGGAATTTGGAGAACGAGAAGAAGCCCAGGATCACCTCGTCGGGCCGGACCTCCCAGCCCTTGCGGCCGTGAACCGCCTCGGCGACCGCCGCGACATAGGCCGTGAACGGATCGGTCTCGCCCTCGGCTTCCGCGTCGAAGGCCGGCAGGGTGATGCCGTGTTCGCGGTCCAGGAAGGCTTCGAGCGACAGGTTGGTCGCGACGTCCTCGGGCCGTGCCGCCAGGCGGAAACGCTCGGTGGCGCTGCCGCGCTCCAGCTGCACCGGCACCAGCACCAGCGGCGCCCGGCGCAGCTGGCCGCCCGCGGCGGGGTCGGTCCAGACCAGCGTGCCCAGCGCCAGGAACAGGATGTTGACGCCCTGCTCTTCCTCCAGCGTGCGCGCATCCAGATGCAGGTCCAGCAGACGACGCTGCAGCCCTTCCGAGCCGAGACGGGTCTGGAGCTTGGTGTCGGTGTGGCGGGCGGCCAGCCCCCGCGCATCCACCGCCTCGTCCTCGGGCTGCGCCAGGGCCGGGGCGTCGCCGGCTGCAGCACCCCCCTCTTCCACCTTCTCCTCTTCCACCTTCTCCTCTGCGGCCTCGCGGCCGGGCAGGAAGGTGAAGCGCCGCCCCTCGCCCACCAGCAGCCGGTAGATTTCGGCCCCACGCTCGTCGACGATGTCGAGCATGCGGCTGCGCCGGGCCTGAGGCAGGTTCAGCAGGCGATTGCGCGCCGAGAGATCGAGCAGTTCCATCCGCGCCCGATCGAGCTTCGTCGCCAGCGGCAGGCTGCCCCGGAAGACCGACGCCTCGTCGGAGGCGGGCGAGGTGGGGGCGCCCTCGGGGACGGGAGCAACCTGGGGGATGGGCTCGTTCTCGGGGGACACCGTTTCGCTCATCTCCGCTCACCATCCGAGGGGGAAGGGAACCGCGGACGGGCCGCGGCGGGGCTCGGCTCAAGCTGTAGAAGGAGCGCCGGGAAATTTCAACGCTTCAGCGGGTTCCCGGTCAACGCCCGGCGCATCCCCGGCCGAGGGACCGCGCGCCGGTCTTCCCATCCCGCATCGCCCCGCGTCATGATGTCCGGGCCCGCCGCACCGCCCCCGGGAGCCCGACCCGCATGGCCTTCTCGCTGCGCCAGCTGCAGTATTTCGTCGCGATCGTCGAGCGCGGCAGCATCTCCTCCGCCGCCCAGGCGCTGTCGATCTCGCAATCGACGGTGACCGAGGCGCTGCGCGGGCTGGAGATCGATCTGGGGTTTCCGCTGGTCGAGCGTCATGCCCGCGGTGTGGCCCCCACGCTCAAGGGCCATCAGTTCCTGGCCCATGCCCGGCGCATCCTGGCCGATGTCGCCGATGCCCGGCGCGCGATCCGCGGCGAGAGCGCCGTGCTGAAGGGCCGGCTGGCGCTGGGGGTCACGCCGCTGGTGGCGGGCTATGTTCTCGCCGACCTGCTCGCCCGCTTCCGCCGCGCCTTCCCCGATGTCGATGTCCAGACGGTCGAGGACAATGGCGACTATCTTGAACATCTGCTGGTCGGCGGCGAACTCGACGTGGCGGTGATGGTGCTGGCGCCCGGGCGCAGCAGCTCCGCCCTGCAGATCGAGGTGGTGGAGATTTCGCCCTATCGGGTCTGGCTGCCGCTCGGCCATGCCGCCACCGCCGAAGAGCGGGTCAGCCTGCGCGACCTCGCGACCGAACCCCATGTGCTGCTCACCATCGACGAGATCGCCGAGGCCTCGGAAGTGGTCTGGCGTCGGCTCGGCATCCGCCCGCCGGTCGCCTTCCGCACCCGCTCGGTGGAGGCGGTGCGCAGCCTGGTCGCCACCGGCACCGGCGTCGCGATCCTGCCCGACCTCACCTACCGGCCCTGGTCGCTGGAAGGCGACAAGATCGAAGCGCGGGGCGTGGCCGAGGATCTGCCCGCCATCCAGGTCGCCACCGCCTGGCGCCGCGGATCGCCGCTGTCTGCCGCCGCCGCCGGTTTCGTCTCGGTGGCCGCAACCCGACAGGCCGCCCGGCGATAGGCGGGGCACGGGCAGAGGCATGGGCAGGGGCCGGGCGTCATCCGGGCAGAAAGCGGGGGATCGCCTCGCGCAGCAGGGTCAGGATCATGTCGTGCTTCTCTTCCAGCCGGTCGACCGGGCCGCCGACGCCGATCGTGAAGCGGCGGCCATAGCTCTGCGGCGGCAGCAGCATGCCGATCACGCCCGCCCCCCGGGTGACGGTGTGGCGGGAATAGACATGGCCCAGCTGGCGGACCTCGGTCACCGGCACCATCAGCTCGTCCAGCGTCATCCGTCGGGCGGGATCGTCTTCCTCGATATTCACCCGCCTGAGCAGTTTGTCGATCTCGGCATCGGGCATGGCGCTCAGCAGCAGCCAGCCGAAGCCGGACCGGGTCATGGACCGCACCGTTCCCGGCCGTATCCGGTATTGCAGACCCTCGCGCGAATAGAGCACGTGGACATACTGCATGTAGATGTCGGACTGGGTGCCGAGGCTGACCATCTCGCCGGTCATCTCGTTCAGATACTGCATCAGCCTCAGGATCCGGCCCTCGCCGAACAGCGAGGCCTGGATCCAGTCGCCGAGCATGGCGACCCGCATGGTCGGCATATAGGTGCGCGTCGGCCGGTTGAAATCGACATAGCCCAGCTGCAACAGGCTCTTGAGCAGGGCGGCGGTGCTGGACACCGGATAGCCGAAATGGGCCGAGACCTCGCGCAGCGTCAGCGGCCGCTTCACCTCGTCGAAGTATTCCAGCACCTCGAAGACCCGCCGGGCGGTCTTGATCGCGGCCGTCGACATGATCCGTCGTCTCCTTCCCTGGTCACCCTGCCCCGGATGTCTGGCGTCACGGACCGTACCACCAGCCGGGCAGGCCGAGCGAGAGCGCCGGGAACAGCAGCAGAAGCAGCAGGACGATCATGTCGCCGATCAGCAGCCGCCACACGCCCGAGAAGGTCTTCTCCAGCGGCGCATCGGCCGAGGCCGAGACCACGAAACTGTTGAGCCCGAGCGGTGGCGTGACCAGGCCGATCTCGGAGGTCTTGGTCAGCACGATGCCCCACCAGATCGGGTCGTAGCCAAGCCCGACCACCAGCGGGAAGGTCAGCGGCAGGGTCAGCAGCATCACCGCCAGCTGGTCCAGAAAACAGCCGAGGATCAGATAGATCACGATCAGGATCGCGATGATCGCCCAGCCGGGAATGTTCAGCGCCACGATCGTTTCCAGCAGATCCTGGGGCAGCCGGGTGATGGCGAGGTATTTCCCGAAGATCATCGCGCCGATGATGATGGTGAAGATCAGCGCGGTGCTGCGGATCGAGGCGCGAAAGGCGGCCAGCATGCCCTCCCCGCGCAGGCCCCCGAATGCGAGGCTGATCACCAGCGCCGCCAGCGCCCCGATCGCCGCCGCCTCAGTCGGCGTCGCGGCCCCGGAATAGATCGAACCCGCGACGAACACCACCAGCAGCATCGCCGGGCCGATCGCGGTCAGGCTGCGCAGCCGCTCCGGCCAGGCGGTCCTCACCACCTGGGGCGCGATCGTGGGGTCCCGGCGCACCCAGATCATGATCGAGATCACGAAGCCGGTGGCGGAGAGCAGGCCGGGCACGATACCGGCCACGAACAGCCGGCCGATCGAGCTTTCCGTCAGGATGCCGTAGATGATCAGCCCCAGGCTGGGCGGGATCATGATCGCGAGCGTGCCGGCGATGGCGACCGTGCCGAGCGACAGCCGGTCGTCATAGCCGAAGCGCCGCATCTCGGGGATCGAGATCCGCGCCATCGCCGCCGCGGCGGCCGTGCTGGAGCCGCTGAGGGCGGCGAAACCGGCATTGGCACCCACCGCCGCCAGCGCCAGCCCGCCGCGCAGATGGCCGACGAAGGCATAGGCGCAGCGGAACATCGCCTGCACCACCGTGCCGCGGGCCAGCAGCTCCGCCATCAGGATGAACAGCGGAATGGTGGTCAGCAGAAACGACGAGGCATGGCGGTAGGGCTCGGCCCTGAGGATGCCGAGCAGGGGCATCCAGCCGGCATTGATCCAGATGCCGGCGGCGCCGGCGACGATCAGCGAGAAGCCGATCGGCATGCCCAGAACCAGGGTCACCAGGAACAGGACGATCGGAAAGGCGGTGTCGAACATGGGGGCGATATCCCGTGCGGCAGGGGCCTGGCTGTGCCCGCCCTCAATGGATGGCGCTGCCGGTCTCGTCGGAGACGTCCTCGTCGGGAACCTCGCCCGCGATCAGGCATCGCAGAAGCTGCAGCGCCATGCGCAGCCAGAGCAGGATCACCCCGGCGGCGACCAGCACCCAGGACGGCCAGACCGGCATCGGCACCTGGCTGAACGGGAAGGGCGTCGCGATCACCCGGTCGCGGATGAGATTGGTCGAGACCTGTTCCACCGCCATCCAGCCGATGCCGGTGACGGCGGCGAGCGTCGCCGCCAGGAACGCGGCCTCCAGCAGGCGGCGGACCGGCCGCGGGAAATTGCGCGAGACGAAGCTCACCGCGACATGGCCGCGTCTGGCCTGCAACTGGGCGATGCCGAGGAAGACCACGCCGACCATCAGATAGAACTCGACGAATTCATGCGTGCCGAAGACCGGGGCCGCGAAGAGATAGCGGCCGCCGGCATCCATGGTGATGATCAGCATCATGATCGCGAGCAGCACGATGGCGACGTATTCGAACAGGGTCTCCAGCCGGCCGATCAGATGGTCGAGCGTGTCCAAACCCCCGCCCTCCCTCAGGCCCGGGCGTGTTTCTTGAGCGCCGCGACCCAGGCATCGACCACGCGCCGTGCGGGCAGGTTGCGGGTCTCGTACAGCTCCACCCATTTCTGCCGGATCGGCGTCAGCCGCCGGGTGGTCTCGTCGATCACCTCGGGCGCCAGATCGTAGACCTCGATCCCCTGCTTGCGGAATTCGGTCCGCCAGATATCGGACTGCCGCGAGATGGTGTCGCCCTCGAAGCGGATCAGGTCGCGGCCGACCTTGTCGAACACGGCCTGGATATCGGGGGGCAGATCGTCCCAAAGGTCGCGGTTCATCGCGTAATAGCTGTTGAACACGCCGAGATTGAGGTTGTCGGTGCTGTAGCGCACCAGATCGTTCAGCTTGTAGGAATGGATGCTCGGAATGTGGAAGACGGTACCGTCCAGCGTGCCGTTCTGCATGGCGTTGTAGATCTCGGGCGGGGTGACCGTGACGGGAATGCCGCCGAGCGCCGTGATCGCCTGCTGCTGGACATTGCCGCCGACCCGGATCTTCTGACCGGACAGGTCGTCCAGGGTCACGATTTTGCGGCTGACCATGTGCAGATTGTAGGCCTCGGTCGACGAGGCCCTGAGCGCCCGGATGCCGGCATCCTTGAATTCCACCTCGTCCAGAATGCCCAGGCCGATCTCGTAATAGGCGGCTTCAAGCGCGTAGATATCGGCCTTGATCTCGGGGATCGGCAGGCTGCCGACCGTCGCCATCGGCAGCTTCTCGGAAAAGTACTGCGCAGGGATATAGGCGACGTCGGCGATGCGGGTCTGCACCGCATCCAGCAGATCGCGGGCGCTGGCCAGCTGTTCGGCCGGGTAGTGCTCGAACCTGATCCGGCCCTCGGTCCCGTCCTCGATCTGCTTGATCCAGTGCTTGATGATCGGCATCGAGTAATGGGTGGTCGGCAGCGAATCCGCCAGTTTCAGGGTGATCGGCTTTGCCGCACGGGCAATCCACGGCATGCCGAAACTGCCGGCGGCCGCGCCTGCGGCGGCAAGCTTCACGAAACTGCGGCGATTGATCATCCGTTGTCCTCCCTTGTCTGATGCTGGGCGCGCAAGGATCCTGCCGCCGCGATCTTGAGCGTCGCGTGGCGCCGGCAGATCCGGGTGAGCTGTCTTCGGTCAGCGGGCGACGAAGCGGCCCGGGCGGCGTTCGGCGACGGCGCGGATGCCCTCGCGATGGTCTTCCGTCCGGGCGAGCCATTTCTGTTCGACGAATTCGTGATCGGTCTGGGCCTGCACCGCATCGGCCAATCCCCGGCGCAGGGTGGCGCGGGTCGACTGAACCGCAAGCGGCGCGCCCTCGGCGATCTCCTGCGCCAGGGCCATCGCCTCGGCGCGCAGCCGCCCGGCCGGGACCAGCAGATCGACCAGGCCGACGGCCGCGGCCTCCTCTCCGGTCAGGCGCCGCCCGGTCATGAACATCCACTGCGCCTTCTGGACACCGATCACCCGCGGCAGGGTGTGGGTCAGCCCGAAGCCCGGATGAATGCCCAGCTTGACGAAATTCGCGCCGAAGCGCGCTTCGGGGGCCGCGACCCGGAAATCGGCCACCAGCGACAGGCCGAGCCCGCCGCCGATCGCCGGCCCCTGCACCGCGGCAACGATCGGCTTGCGGTTGTGGAACAGGCGCACCGCCTCGGAATAGAGCGGATTGCGGTCTTCAACTGCCCCGGCCAGTTCGGCCGGGCGGCGCTGGAAATCGGCGCCGGCGCAGAAGGCCTTGCCTTCGGAGGCGAGCAGGATGGCGCGGCAGTCGCTGTCCTCGTCCAGCGCCTCGACCAGGCTCGACAGATCGCGGATCAGGTCGAGATCGAAGAAATTGTTCGGGGGACGCCGGATCTCGAGGACCGTGACATGGCCGTCGGTCGAGACGTGGACGTCTCCCTTCTGCGTGATCGACATGGTTCGGACTGCCCGTTTTTTTGCCGGCGGATCATCGGTGTCTCCGGCAGATGGCCGGCGGATCCGCCTCATTCTTCGGCGACTGCAGAGCATCATGCTCCGGCGTTCCTCCCGCCTTGCAGCGTCCGAAGTATAGGCAGAAGGGCTGCGGGCCGGCGACCGTTTCGCAGATGTGTTTTGTTTTTCCATATACATGTCTGTGCGTCCACATATGTGGACGATCGGGCGGTCCGGGCCGCAGATGGATTCACATATGTGTATCTGATCTCCACAAGCCTGAACCGTCTTCCGCGCCCCGCCGGCCGCTGTTATCCAGAAAAGGCCAGGACACGCGACAGGACGGGGAGAACGGCATGGGCGACGCAGCGGAAACGGGCACCGACGCCGAGGTGCTCTATACGGTGACCGGACGGGTTGCGACGCTCACCCTGAACCGTCCCGACAAGATGAATGCCTGGACGCCGCGCATGGAGGCCGAATTCCGCGCGGCCATGGAGCGTGCCGTCGCCGACGAGGCGGTGCGGGCGATCATGGTCACCGGCGCCGGCCGCGGCTTCTGCGCCGGGGCCGATATGGGCCGGCTGACGCCGGCGGCACCGGGAGAGGCCAAGCCGGCGCCGGCCGCCGCCCGCGACTACACGCCCGACAATTTCGGCCAGCGCTATTCCTGGCTGCTCGACGTGCCGAAGCCGATCGTGGCCGCGATCAACGGTGCTGCGGCCGGGGTCGGGCTCTGCATCACGCTCTATTGCGACCTGCGCTACATGGTCGAGGATGCCAAGCTCACCACCGCCTTCGCCCGCCGCGGGCTGATCGCGGAACACGGCTCGGCCTGGATCCTGCCCCGGCTGATCGGGCCGATGGCCGCCGCCGATCTGCTGCTGTCGGGCCGCGTGCTGACCGGGCGCGAGGCGGCGGCGCTGGGCCTGGTCAGGGCGCTGCCGGCCGAAGGCTTCGTCGAGGCCGTCCATGCCGTCGCGGCCGAACTTGCCGACCTTTCCTCGCCGCGCTCGATGCGGATCATCAAGCGTCAGCTCTATGCCGGGCTGTTCCAGGACCTGGCCACCGCCACCCATCTTGCCGATTCGGAACAGGTGAAGTGCTTCGCGACCGAGGATTTCCGCGAAGGCGTCGCCCATTTCGTCGAACGCCGCGCCCCGGCCTTCACCGGCCGCTGAAGGAGCCCGCCCCCATGCTGCCTCCGGCCACGACACTGCCCCTCGCCGGGGTCCGGGTGATCGAGATTGCCCAGAACCTGGCCGGCCCCCATGCCGGCGAAATCCTGGCCACCCTCGGCGCCGATGTGATCAAGGTGGAACGCCCCGAAGGCGGCGACGATGCCCGCGGCTGGGGCCCCCCCTTCGCCGGCGACACCTCCGTCACCTTCCACGCCATGAACCGCAACAAGCGCGGCATCACGCTGGATCTCAAGCATCCGGCGGGCCTGGCCGAGTTGCGCCGGCTGCTGGCCGATGCCGACATCCTGGTCCAGAACATGCGCCCCGGCATGATGGACCAGATGGGGCTGGATGCCGACAGCCTGGCCGCGATCAACCCGCGGCTCATCTACTGCTCGCTCTGGGCCTTCGGTGCCCGGGGGCCGATGCGGCTGACGCCCGGCTACGAGCCGATCGTCCAGGCCTTTGCCGGCATTTTCAGCATCAACGGTACGCCCGACGGGCCGCCATCGCGGGTCGGCATGCAGGTGCTCGATCTGGGCACGGGGGTCTGGGCGGCGCTCGGCTGCCTGGCCGCCCTGCTTCAGCGCGGGCAGACCGGGCGGGGCACCACGGTCGATGTCTCGCTACTTGAAACCGCCATGGGCTGGCTGTCGATCTATTTCGCCGCCTTCAAGGTGACCGGCCGCCAGCCCCAGCGCCATGCCAGCGGCAATCCCAATGTCGTGGTCTTCCAGTCCCTGCCCACCGCCGACGGCGAGATCGTGGTCGCGGCCGCCAATGACCGGCTGTTCGCAAAGCTCGCCCGCACGGTGGGCCGCCCCGACTGGGCCACGGATCCGCGCTATGCCAGCAACGGCCTCAGGGTCGCCAACAAGGCGGTGCTGCTGCCCGAGCTGGAGGCGATCATGCGCACCCGCAGCAAGGCGGACTGGGCCGAACGGCTGGAGGCCGCCGGCATCCCCTGCGCCCCGATCAACAGCCTCGCCGACATCGCGGCCGATGCCCAGCTCGCCGCCCTCGACATCGTCGAGACCATCCCCGAGGCCGGGCTCAAGGTGGTGGGCCTGCCGCTCTCGCTCGGCGGTGAACGGCCGGGCATTCATCGCCGCGCCCCGCAACTCGGCGAGCACAACGCCGATATCCTCGGCCACGACTGACCCGTCCGACGACACCCCATCCAGGCCATCGGTTTTTCCGATGGAAACCCAACGATGCTTTGGTGTGGCGCGGCGGAGCCACACGCGCGCAGACTTGTTCCCGGACATCGGACCGCGGGGAGACGGCGGCAGGGCAGTGGCCCGGCGCCGTGCGGCCGGCTTGCACCGTCAGGGAGAGTTCCATGCGCATCAAGAGGTTGGTCGCGGGGGCCGTGGGCACCGCTTTGGCCGCGGGTCAGATCGCAGGCGCCGGCGCCGCCATGTCGGCCGAGATGATGAAGGCCCTGGGCCCGGGGGAAGGCCGCGTCGATATCGTCGCCTGGCCGGGCTATATCGAACGCGGCGACACCGACAAGAATTACGACTGGGTGACCGGGTTCGAAGAGAAGACCGGCTGCAAGGTCAATGTGAAGACCGCCGGCACCTCGGACGAGATGGTGGCGCTGATGAACGAGGGCGGTTTCGACCTCGTCACCGCCTCGGGCGATGCCAGCCTGCGGCTGATCGCGGGCAAGAAGGTCCAGCCGATCAACACCGACCTGATCCCGAGCTGGGGCACCGTCGACGACCGGCTGAAGAGCGCCCCCTGGCACACCGTGGGCGGGGTGCATTACGGCACGCCCTATCAATGGGGCTCCAACGTCCTGATGTATTCGACCGAGGTGTTCAAAGAAGCCCCCACCTCGTGGAAGGTGGTCTTCGAAGAGACCACCCTGCCTGACGGCAAGTCGAACAAGGGCCGGATCCAGGCCTTCGACGGCCCGATCTACATCGCCGACGCGGCGCTTTATCTGAAGGCCCACAAGCCGGAGCTGGGGATCAAGGACCCGTATGAGCTGACCGAGGCCCAGTACAAGGCGGCGCTCGACCTGCTGCGCGGCCAGCGTCAGATCGTGCACCGCTACTGGCACGACGCCATGGTCCAGATCGACGATTTCACCAACGAGGGTGTCGTCGCCTCGTCCTCCTGGCCGTTCCAGGTCAACCTGCTCAAGGCCGAGAACAAGCCGATCGCCTCGACCATCCCTGAAGAAGGCGCCACCGGCTGGGCCGACACCACCATGATGCATGCCGAAGCGGCGCATCCGAACTGCGCCTATATGTGGATGGAGCATTCGCTCTCGCCCAAGGTGCAGGGCGATCTCGCCGCCTGGTTCGGCTCGGTGCCCGCGGTGCCGGCCGCCTGCACGGGCAATGCGCTGCTGGGCGACGAGGGCTGCGCCACCAACGGCATGGGCAATTTCGACCGGATCAGCTTCTGGCGCACCCCGGTTTCGAAATGCGAAAGCCAGGCCGAAGGCTGCGTGCCCTATTACCGCTGGGTCTCGGACTATATCGCGGTGCTGGGCGGCCGCTGACAGCGGCCCTCGCGAAGGCACGGTCATATCGCCGTGCCTTCACCGCCATCCCCCGCGCCCTTCCGAACAGCTGAATGGCACATGTTCACGATGCCCTCTTCTCCCGACAGCTCGTCTCCGGACAGCTCGGCCGCCGGGGCCGGTCCGGCCGTCACGGCCGTGCGCTTCGCCAGGGTCTCGCGCCATTTCGGGCCGGTGCGGGCGGTGGATGCGGTCGATCTCGAGGTCGGCGCGGGCGAATTCTTCGCCATGCTCGGCCCCTCGGGATCGGGCAAGACCACCTGCCTCAGGCTGATCGCCGGGTTCGAGCAGCCGACCTCCGGCCATATCGAGATTTTCGGCGAGACGGCCGAGGGCGTGCCGCCCTATGCCCGGGCGGTCAACACCGTCTTCCAGGACTACGCCCTCTTCCCGCATCTCCCGGTGCTCGACAATGTCGCCTACGGGCTGAAGATGCGCGGCATCGACCGCCGCCGCCGGCGGGACAGCGCCGCCCGGGCCCTGGCACTGGTGCGTCTCGACGGCTTCGGCGACCGCCGGCCGGCCCAGCTGTCGGGCGGTCAGCGTCAGCGCGTGGCGCTGGCCCGGGCGCTGGTGCTGGAGCCGAAGGTGCTGCTGCTCGACGAGCCTTTGGGCGCCCTCGACCTCAAGCTGCGCGAAGAGATGCAGGTGGAGCTGAAGGCCCTGCAGCGCCGGCTGGGTCTCACCTTCGTCTTCGTGACCCATGATCAGGGCGAGGCGCTGTCGATGGCCGATCGGGTCGCCGTCTTCGATCAGGGCCGCATCGTTCAGGTCGACACGCCCGAGGCGATTTACGAACGCCCGCGCACCCGCTTCGTCGCGGGCTTCGTGGGGGCCGCCAATGTGCTGGAGCCGGCGACCGTCGGGGCCGCCGGCGGCCCCGCCCGGCTCGCCTCGCTCCGCCCGGAAAAGATCGAGGTCCTGGCCGGCGCCGCCCCCGTGCCCCCGGGCCGGATGGCGCTGCCGGGCGTGCTCACCGACATCCTCTATCAGGGGCCCGTGCGCCGGTTGAGCGTGCGCACCGATGCGGGCCCCGTACTCGCCGCCGCCGTGCCAGCCGGCCGGGCGGTTCCCGCAACCGGCAGCCGGGTCACCCTCGCCTTCGATCCCGCGGCGCTGGCGCCGATGGAGGAGGCATGAGATACCGTCACGCTGAGCAAGCGCTTTTTTCAGTCGGCGAGCTTTGGCACGAAGGGTTTTCGAGCCTTGGCGACGGCGTAGACGGCGACGAGGAGTTTTCGCATGGCGGCGACGAG